>CAYRVM010000253.1:0-2423 GCA_964427575.1 uncultured Oscillospiraceae bacterium
ATAAGACTATTTTCTGCCGCCAAAATCTCCTTCATATGACAGTTACCACAAGACTGCCTAGCAACCCTATAATCACTAGGATTAATGAATCTTATAAACTCAGGACTTTCATAATTTAATTGGCTATAGGAAATCTTAGGATTCGCACTTTTAGGATAATTCCATTGTTTTGGAAAACGAGGTTGCACATGCGCTTGATCAATTAAATCTCGATATTCCTTGCTAAAGGTAGATATACCCTTAGTAGCAAAAACTTTTTCATTTCCACCATGGCAATCAATACACCCTAAAGTTATTGCTTTATTTTCATGCATGCTCAATTGGTCAGTATTGGTATGGCACGTTAAACAACCCTTACTTTTATTATCCGCATTAGCTTGAGTCTGCTGACGTGGTGCATCTTGAGAAACAGCATACTGAATTTCTTCAGGTGACTCAATTTCATCTCCAAAAACAGGAAAGATAATTATTAAAAACATTAAAGATTTAATAATAAGCTTGAAAATACACAGAGATTGTTTAAAAAAATTCACTTGAGTTTGATGGTTTCTAATTAATATTTAAGAACGACGTTGAAAAGTGCTTGATACAACATATGATTACCAAATAATGCAATTGCACCTTCGCTAGGAATCAAAGTAGCTCCTGAAGCTTTAACAATTATATTTTGATTGAACATGGGCCGATATATGATCGATGATGAAATATCCCAGCCTATATTATTTGATATATTTCCTTGATTCCTCGCAACTTCCAGTGTGGATGTGTTGTCAAAGAAAAGTTTATTAAAATTAGTTGATATTCTAACTTCAGGTAAAATATCATGATCGCTTCCGATACCAAATAGACTAACCCCAGGGTTTTCAAAATTTGATTGCCCAAGTATCTTGGAAGATCTCAAATCGGGCAAAAGTGAATTACGTCCATTAACTGTAACACCCCCGCCACCTATTAGCGCAACCCCTTGCCCTATCCAAAAACTAGTATCGCCACCAGCTATTTGTGGGCTTTCCTGAATAGCATCAAATCCAGTTGACTTACTATCGTAAGGATTTTTATCTCCACTTGCATGAACAACTGACAACCTTACCCTGCTCCAATCAAAATCAACTGAACCTTCATTTGCTGTAAACCAAGAAGAAATTGTCCCATTTCCTGGCTCAAACGACCCATTATTTTGTGTCCCCATGAGATAGTAATTGGAGGTAGTTAAATTAAGCCGGTTGAAATGGCCATCACCATTATAGCCTAGATACTGGACGTCATAGTTCTTCGGAATCATGTTACCAATAAGCGCAGGACGAGATGGAAAACCATTCTGATCATAAAAAGGTGCATTATCACCTTCCGTATTTCTATTATAAATAACCGCTAGTTGCGAGGTAAAACCACGAAATGGAAAATCCTGCCTATATAAGTTAGCTATATATACTTGATCATTTCTTGGTGTCATTCCAAAATTATTAAGTCCAGTATTAATATTCTTTTCAAGTCGACTAAATGCTGCTAAATTGTATTGCCATCTGTTATTGTCCCTATTTCCCAAAAGCCTTACACCTAACGCATTATCTAAAAATAAGAAACCGCGAAAATCTACATTAATAGGTTGAACTCCAACTCTAATACTGTCAAAGTCGTATCGATCTGATACATTCCTCAAATGATGATCATAGAAAAGTTCTTGCATACCAACGCCAGTTATACTTCTAGTTTTACCCTTCTCAGGATTAACATTTAGCACCCCAACTTCTTGAGCAGTCGTATAGTCGTAATTGATGACAGGAGTAAACCTAAATTCGTCATCCGGTGGACGAAAAACTGTATCACCTTTATATATATCGAATGATAATGTAATGTTTTCATTGAAAAAAAACTGGTTACCTTTACCATTTAAATCAAGTTGATCACCACTCGCGTCTAAGTCCTCAGCACTTAACTGCGAAGAAACAGGTGTAGGCACATTTCTGTATTCAAAAAGTGAATCAGAAATGCCAGTAAAATTAAAAAAATAATCTCTATAAAACGGACGATCACCTTTGATTGGATTTCGATTATAAGGATCAAGGAAACTTTCAGTGATTAGGTTAAGATCTTTTGATAGTCGCCATCTATCAGGCGTAGCTACAAACTTTCCTCCCGAAAGATCACTATATGGTTCGACGGGTGTTAATCCCTTACCAGCATTTGAATCCTGCCACACTGGATTATCTTTATTCAGCGCTTTCTGGTTTTGGCCAGGTATTACTCTAGAAGAAATACTTGGGATTATGTCTGATAAAAAACTCCAATCAAAACTATCATCTGTCGACCCTTCTGATCCAATCTTTGCTTCTTCGTCAGACTGTGAACCTGGAATATTACGAGGCTGATTAGCATTAAACTGAGTCGGTTTTTCAGCAAGTGGTGGCAACGCAAATGCAGGT
>CAYRVM010000254.1:0-2390 GCA_964427575.1 uncultured Oscillospiraceae bacterium
CCTGCTGAAAGTAAGGCGAGACTGTTAGTCCATAGTGTCTTATGCATTCCAATTTTGTCATAACTGATTCCTAAGATAACACGACCAGCTCCGTTGAATACGGAAAAAGTTCCAACGGCCAAGGCAGCGGTAGCAGGAGCGGCACCAAGTTCCAAAACGCATGGAGCAATGTGCCCGATTATCATAAGACCTGAAGCGCTTAAAAGAACAAGCCATAAATAAAATATCTGGAAAGTTCCATCCTTTATAACTTCTTTTGGAGAATAATCTTTTCTAATAGCAAACGCATTGCCTTCTGCTGATTGCGCTACAGCCTTCGCATTTTTTGATTCAATTTCGGGCTTTATTCCTTTACTAGCAAGCTCAATTATAATAGCGCCGAGGATTACAATCCCACCTATTGATATAGCAATAAGTTTGAAAGTACTTCTCCAACCATATGAAAGGAGAAGGGATGTGCAAACAGCTCCAAGAATCAGTCCTCCAAAACCAAAGCTCATCATGAGCAGTCCAGATATGAAACCTTGATTTTTCGGGAATAATTTTGTAACCGAACTGATAATGATGTTGTAACTTAGGCCTACGCCAGTTCCACAAAGCACTCCATAATAGATGTAGAAATGTTGTAATTCAGTTGAAGTACTAGCTGCGTTGAAACCTATAAAAATGATAATGCCTGAAATTACAAGGAGCAACAACCGCCTTGCTTTTTTAACTCCCAGCATTCCACCAGCAAGGCTGCCGAGGCAAAACATTGCCATAGAGATGGTGAATGTCAGAGATGTCTGCTGCCTTGTCCATCCAAATTCCGCTTCCAAAGGTGCTACAAAAATAGACCACGCGTAAATCAAGCCCAGGCATAAGAGCATTGCCATTCCAGCAATTACTATCAAAACTTTTCTTATGTTCATTTCCGCTATACCTTTACCTTTCAAATAATTTTATAATTCCATTAATAAGTACATAATAATCAAAATCCCATATAAAAAAAAGAACGAATATTGATTTATATTCGTTCCATTATATTTGATGTCAAAACCGCAGTCAATTATATTTTGGCCGTTTTGATGCCAGAATATCGATAAAAACATTAATTACTTGCTTAGAAGTTTATATGGTTTCCTATCTGAGGGAATTCTTCCAACAGAAACTGGGCGCCTCCCATAAATGTCGAAAAACCAATGAGCCCTATCATTATGACAATTGACCAACCATCGTATCTCAAACGCTCCTGCTTGTTAATAAAATATGATGCTAGAGTTTCGATGCCCAGAATAATGAGAACTAGTGGCCAAAAGTCTAATAGTATTCGCATGCTGAGTTCTGGAAAAATCAAGTGAGAAATGAACGCCATGCCCATTAATATCAAGACGATTCCTAAGGTCAAAGTTCCTACTCGTCGATTGTTACTCATATTAAACAACCTCCTTTTGATTTGTCTGTTCATCTGCGGCTACTTCAATTTTGCTTTCGGTAGCTTCATTCGATACGATTTCTTCTTTGACTTGACGCTTTTTCCCGTTAATGAGCATTATTCCAATAGCAATAATTACAATGCTGACAATAAGCTGAGGAGCAAGATGTATGAATTCTGAAATTGCTTGAAGCATTTGATCAGAAAGATTTAGATTGCTTAGGATATAGCCCATAGTATTCTCTAAAAGAGTGTAGATACCAACTAATATTAGCCCTAGTCCAACTATAAGTTTATGTTTCTTGAAAAACGAAAAGTCGAATTTCCCAAAGCTTCCAACTTCAGTAAGATAGTAATCTTCTTGAGCGTAAAACTCTTCATCGTCTAAGAATCTTTTATTGATGCAGTCGAAGAATGCGTAAAACCATATTACAGGGGCAAGGAGCATGAGTGGGCCCAAATCAAGGGTGGCCGAAAGAAAGGCAACAGCGAAGAATAAAGCCATTAGCGAAACTCCAAGTTTCATAAAACCGTTATACATGTGTCCAGCACCTGGTAGCATTGAAAAAACCAATGTCCAGAATTTATTTCTTTTTTTAATCATATTAATTAACCTCCATATTAACTATTTTGTCAGATACTTCTCTTAGATTTTCAGTAAATGTATCAACTTTTGATAAGTCCAAACCTTTTGATGTAGATGCCGCCAATGCGTTTGTCATAAACCCAAAAGTCCCAGAAAATAATAGCATCAAGCTTAGACACATTGCCAAGGAAACCCGAGCTACATAGAAGTAAAATGCCTTCTTTTTTCTGTTTAGCTCATTAGAATTATTGCCTGATTTGGATTTTGAAATTGCGTAGGTTTTAACTTCTCTATGGGAATCGTCCCATTTAATTTCTTTAAGTACACGACTTTGGAAATCATTGGGAGTAGTCAGAAGATCCGAAGCTATAAAAGACTCTGAAAATCGAT
>CAYRVM010000255.1:0-2374 GCA_964427575.1 uncultured Oscillospiraceae bacterium
GAAACAAGTATAACTGGAAAAGGCTTTGCTACATATAGGCTTATTATCAAGGGATTAGAGCCAGGGGAGATGCTCGGAATCAAAAAGACTAATATTCGTAATTCTTACCTTGCCCAAGTAAATGGTGTTGAAATTAATAGAAATGGCGAGCCGGCACAAAGCAGGGAGCAGTATTCCAATGGTAACGCACCAAGGCTTTTGCTTTTTCAGTCTGCTTCGAATGAAATAGAATTAATTATACAGGTTGCAAACTTTGATCATTTGCGTGGTGGGATAGTGGCTCCAATATATTTCGGTCTGCAAAGTGATATTATAGTCTTAAACAATCGGGGAGTTATTTTTGAAGCTGGAGTCGCAGCAATTCTGCTTACAATAGGTATCATCTATTTACTACTATTTTTCTTCGTTAAAAGATATAGGCAAGAAGATGCTATAATTATTAGCTTCGGAGTGTTTTGTATATTGCTTGCTTTAGCAAATTCTTTAATAAGCGAACGAAGTTTATTGCTCCTAGTCCCTAACCTCCCATTTGCAATTTCGTTTCGTTTACTCCAAATTTCCATATTGGGTTCACTTGCCAGCATCGCATTATTCTTGAATCAAATGGGTGAGGAAATAATGACTAAAGTTCAAAGGAATATAGTAATTGGTTTCTATTCAAGTCTTGCGGTTCTAGCTTTTCTACTTCCTACAAATATTTACTCAAGCCTTACCCCGCTAATAAATATGTTCGGAGGAGTATTCCTATTAGGAATATTTATGAAAAACTTAACGAGATTCATTGGAAAGATATCGATGAACATTGATAGAAATAGCCATGCGACTCTAATTCTCGCGCTCCTTGGTGTGAATATTTACGCTCTTGATGTTACATTGATGGATTTGGGATTAAAGACAAATATGATTATTGGGAATATAAGCATACTAATATTTGTGGGGGCCCTTATTTTCTTGCTAATAAAAAGAATATCAGATGTATATAATACAAACACTCAAATTTCTTTAGAACTTGCAAATCAAGAAAAACAATCATTGGAAAATGAAAATGCATTCCTAAGATCGCAAATAAGTCCTCATTTCCTATACAATGCATTAAACACTATTATTTCCTACTGCTACACTGATGGTAATAGGGCGGCACTTCTGCTCAAAAGTTTCAGCAGTTACCTTAGGGGAAGTTTTGATTTTGATAGCCATGAAAAGTATGTACTGCTTGAAAAAGAACTTGAATTGGTAAATGCTTATGTTGATATTCAAAAGGCAAGATTTGGAGATGACCTTAAGGTCAAAATGGATATTAAGCCGGAGCTCTTAAAATGCAATGTACCACCGCTGTCCATTCAGATTCTTATAGAGAACGCTATCAGGCATGGGGTTATGAAAAGAGAGAACGGTGGGACTGTCAACGTTCATGTTTATGTAAACAGAGATAAGCTAGTAGTAGAGGTTGCAGATGATGGAATCGGAATGCCGGAGGACTTAATAAAACGTTTGAATGATGGAAAAAATATCAACGAATCAATCACTAGACAAGGTGTTGGATTATTAAACATACAAAAAAGGCTAATTAACTCGTATGATAGTAAGTTGAATATTGAAAGTGCAGAAGGTATTGGAACAAAGATGTCGTTTGAGTTGGGCGGACAAAGTTTAGCATTCTTAAGCTATAAAATTACTAGAATGAAGGAGGAGAGATAGGAGATGCAAAGAGTTATAATTGTTGACAATGAGAAGCCAGCATTGGATCTTCTTGCGAGATTTCTCAAGACAATGACTGATGTAGAAATCGTTGGTGCATTTCAAAAGCCAAGAGAGGTTCTAGATAATATTGAATTGCTTAAACCAGATGCCGCTTTTTTGGACATTGAAATGCCTGGAATTAATGGACTTGAACTTGCAATGAAGATATCTGAAATAAATCCAGAGATAGATTTCGTTTTTGTAACTGCCTTTGACCACTATGCTGTTGAAGCTTTCGAAATCAATGCTATTGACTATTTACTCAAACCAATAGTAGAGGATAAACTACAGCGATCAATTAATAGATTAATAAAAAAGAGAGAAGAAAAGAAAATCGAAAAAGGCAAGGATGATAATTCAGTAGTTTCAATTAGAATGTTAGGTGCCTTTGAGACCTCAAAAGAGGGTAGTCAGCAAGTCAAATGGATTACTTCCAAAGTTGAGGAATTATTTGCCATCTTATTACTTCACAACTATAACATCTCAAAGTGGGCGCTTATGGAAATGCTATGGCCAGATTCTGAGCCACAGAAGGCTGAACAGAACCTCTATACTTCGGTATTTAGGCTCAAACAGACATTGAAGGATGAAGGGCTAGATATTACTATTGAAGCAAACAAAGGAACGTATAAGA
>CAYRVM010000256.1:0-2369 GCA_964427575.1 uncultured Oscillospiraceae bacterium
AAATGCCTTTTGACGGTGTCGTTGTATCAAATATAACCTATGATTTAAATAAAAATTTAACTGGTGCAAGGATAGAAAAGATATATCAGCCTGGTACTCTTGAACTTGTCTTTAATATTCACAGCAACAGAAAGAATTTTAAACTAATTATTTCTGCTGAAAGCGCTAATCCACGTATACATTTCACTGAATCCAATGTCAATAATCCTGAAAGCCCTTTAAGCTTTTGTATGCTTCTAAGAAAGCATATCCAAAACGGAAAAATTTTAAGCGTTAATCAAGTTGCTTCGGAAAGAATAGTTGAAATTTTAATTGAATCAAAGAGTGAAATGGGATTCCCTACTTCCAAGAAATTAACCGTCGAAATAATGGGGAAACACAGCAATATAGTTTTAATCGACCCACTAACAAATAGAATTATCGATAGTATAAAAAGAATTCATGAAGATGTTAATCGTTATCGTCAACTTTTACCTGGGTTTCAATATGTCTATCCGTCTATTCAATCCAAGAAATCGTTTTTTGAAATTACTGAAAGCGAATTTTTAAGTCTATTTGATAATTTAAATGAAAATAATGAAGGAAAAGATATCAACGAGCTTTCAAAATGCTTACTCGATGGGGTTCAAGGATTAAGCCCAATTATTTGTCGTGAAATATGCTCTAGTCCAATTAATTATAATTCATGGTGGGCTGAGTTTTCAAAGCTTGTTAATTCAATCAAAATTGGCGACTTCAATCCGGTTTTGTATACGAATGAGAATAACGAAATTAAAGATTTCTATTCATTCCCATTAAGAGTTCTTTCATCAATGTATATTGAAAATAAAGTTGATGAATTAAGCAAAATTTGTGATGATTTTTACAAGCTCAAAGATAAAAGTAATTTTATCAACAGTAAAGTTAATGAGCTTGAAAAATTGTTGTTTGGTATTCGAAAGAAACTTGTCCATAAGATTGAAAAGCTAAATCAAGATATCATAAAGGCTGAAATTGATATTGAAGGGAAAATATACGGAGAATTATTGATGGCTAATTTATATCGTATAACTCAAGATGATGAATTTGTAGTTCTCGAAAATTACTACAATGGAGAAGAAGTTAAGATATTATTAAATACTAAACTCTCTCCATCAAAAAATGCTCAAGTTTATTTTAAAAAATTTGCAAAATCTAAAAAAGCAAAGATTGAGAAGTTTAATCAAATAGCAGAAGCCGAATCGGAAATATTGTATATTGATTCTATTTTGACACATCTTTCTAATTCAAATGATCCAACAGATATTGAAGAAACTAAATCCGAATTAATAGATGCTGGTTATATGAGGGCTCCTAAAGTTTATACTAAGGTTAAGAAATCTAAATTTCAACCTTTAGAATTTCAAAGTATCGATGGCCACAAAATATTGGTTGGGAAAAATAATAAAGAAAATGATTATCTCACATTTAAACTTGCATCAAGAAATGATATTTGGCTTCACACAAAGGATATACCTGGCTCACATGTTATTATATTTGGAGAAGGCAAAGAGATTAACGATGAAACTATAAATTTTGCAGCTAAAATCGCAGCTTACTATAGCAAGGCAAAACTTTCTGCAAATGTTCCAGTCGATTACACCATTGTTAAAAACATAAAAAAACCAGCCGGAGCAAAGCCCGGCATGGTTATATTTGTAAATAATAAAACTGTATATGTAAACCCAGCTATTCCATCATATTCATAACAGCATAGGTAACTGTTGATGCTTCTGCCCTTGACGCGAACCCTTGAGGATCAAAGTTACCTTCTGGTCTACCCTTCATAATCCCTGCTTTCACAACGATTGAAACTCCATCCATAGCCCATTGGCTTATTGAACTCTGATCAGTAAAGGATATCTCATCAACTTTAACCGGGAATTCTACTCCAGTAGCTTTTGAAAAATTATTTAAAATAACTGTCATTTGTTCTCTTGTTATTGGTGAATTAGGAGCAAAGGTTTTATCTGGATTACCAGTTATTATCTTATTTGCATAACCCCAATTAACATAAGGAACGTACCACTCTATCAAATCAACATCTGTAAATCCAGCATCTGGATACGAAGTTACATCGTTATTTATTATAAGTTTAGATAACATTGTTAAAAATTGAGCTTTAGTGAGCTGGCCATCAGGATTGAATAAATTCTCTCCCATTCCATTTACGATACTTCTGCCTGCCAAAACTTCAATATAATCTTTAGCCCAATGAATGTTTGTGTCTAGGAATGAAATTCGAGCTGCCCCTATTTGAACTGGAATAGTAACATTCTTAGTGCCATAAGTTATATATATATTACCTTTTAATCCTGTATTGTTTGAGGTTTTAAATACTCCATTTTGAT
>CAYRVM010000257.1:0-2366 GCA_964427575.1 uncultured Oscillospiraceae bacterium
GCTTGCACAATTACGTTAAGTATAAGATGAAAGCACTTTATTGTCAATAATGGCGGGGCTATGCTTTGCTTAATTTGGAGCTATTTAAGCTCTATTTTTTCTTTGTTTTATTGTTTAAATGATATATTTTCAAAAAAGAAATAAGGGCCGCACAATTTACTGTACAGTCCTTATTTCTTTATTTGGTTATATGTCTTTTGGATTATTTAGCCTTTAATTACTCTAGGAGTAAGCATTTGATGAACTGCGCATATTGTAGTTGGATTTTGGTAATATGATCCAACGAATGCTTTGCAGTAGTTTCTTAGGTTTGGAAGATTTACAATTTCATCTACGAAACCATTCTTAGCGCAGTAAGCAGGTCTTGATTTATCATTGTACTGCTTAATCATGTCGTTCATCTTTGCAATTGTTCCATCAAGTGGTTTCCCATCTTCTTGATCTTTCACAAGACGACGTGCGTATGATGCGGCAGCAGCTGTTTCGCCATGCATTACATAGATTTCAGTAGCTGCAGTTCCCAATGTAAATGCATTGTTGTTGTTTGCCTGCGGGCCACCTAATACATAGTGGGCAGCGGCAGTCCCTTTTCTCAAAACAATTGTCATCATTGGATTGTCTGATTTTTCGATAGAATAAATCAGTGCCATTCCTAGTCCAAGCATTTCTGCTTTTTCTGCTGTGTCTCCAACATCGATACCGGTTGTATCTTGTACCCAGATCAGTGGAATGCTATCTCTACCGCATAGAGTTACAAACTCATTCATTTTAATTAGGCCTTCGCGATAAAGCTTTCCGCCGATTCCTTCATATTCTGCATATTTTGGATAGCCACCACCAAGTCCGCCTTGATTGTTTGCAATGAATCCGCAAGGGAAACCATCAATTTTAGCTAATCCACAATACATTTCTGGGCCGTATTCAGGCTTGAATTCCATATGTTCACTGTTGTCAAATAATCTTCCAAGTACTTCATGCATTGGATAAACACGTTTTGGATTTAATGGAATCAAGCTATATAGATCTGATGCTGGGAATTTAGGCTCAGCTGGTGCTGCAACTCTAAAGAATCTTGGATCGTACGCAGGTAGAGTCTGCATATAGCTCTTGATATCGTCAAGAACTTCTTCTTCTGTTTCGCAAACGTCTCTGATGAAACCAGTTGAACCATTATGTATTTCAACTCTTCCAGGAGGAGTTGCGTTAAATTTCTTTGTCTGTTCAATAAGAGCCTGTGCAACTTCATCGTCAATATAGCCTTTAGGAGCCATGCCGCTTACGATGCCGGCGCCGCCTACTGCCATATTGCATTTTTTATGTCCGATAAGAATTGTTGGGCTTATGGAGTGATATCCTCCGCCGGCAGGATTAGTCCCATATATTCCAACGATAATAGGAACGCCAAGCTTTTGAAGTTCAGCATGTCTGAAGAAAGGTGCTCCGCTTCCTCTACGATCTGGGAATATCTGCTCCTGCTCAATTAACTTAGCTCCGCTGCAGTTCAATACCCAAACTAGTGGAAGATGAAGTCTCTTTGCTATATCAGTAACTCGGATAACGTTGTCTGCCTGCCCCGAAAGCCATGCGCCCGCCATTACCTTGTTATTTGATGCAATTATAATAGCCCATTTGCCAGCTATTTTGCCTAGTCCGTCAATTACTCCAGTGTTACCTTCTTCATTTCCTGCTGGGTCATAAATAGTGTGCAAAGGACACCAAGTTCCTGGATCCACAAGGTATTCTAGTCTCTGCCAAGCAGTCCATTCGCCTTTTTCATTCATTGCTTCAGTAGATTTACCGTTGTTTTTTACGCGTTCAACTTCTTGAGCAATGATAGCTTCCTGATTTTCTAATTCCTCTACGTTTGGCTTAAGAGTTCGTACTAATTCCTTGCCGATAGTAGGCATTTCCTTAAAATAAGGGTGTAAAGGATATCCATATTGTGTCATTATAATTCTCCTTTCAATAAAGCTATAAGTGAAATCTCTTATGGTTCAATAGTTAAATTTATTTAGATGATTTTATTCAACAATTGCTAGGACATCGTCTTCTTCAACACGATCGCCTTCCTTAACTAATATCTCTTTAACAACTCCAGGATCTCCGTAAACAACAGTTTCCATCTTCATTGCTTCAATGATGAATAATTCGTCATCCTCTGTAATCATTTGTCCTACTTTGATGTTTATTCCTTGAATCTTTCCAGCCATTGGGCTAGTTAATTGTCCCATTTTCATTACCTCCAAAATATAATTATTTTATTAACGGAATCATAGATACATAAATACCAGCAATTATAGCTGTTGTTATAACTCCACAAATGTTAGCGCCCATTGCGAACTGAAGGACAACCGCACGTTTGTTTG
>CAYRVM010000258.1:0-2363 GCA_964427575.1 uncultured Oscillospiraceae bacterium
CCCATTATATTTATCAACCGGTATGCTTTGCCCCCAGCCAGATTCTAAAATAGCCTGCGCCGTCTGAAGCGCTGCGGACATACCAGACTTTTTCATTGAGTTTGAAGCGAGATTTGAAGCAAAAGGAATAAATTGGCTCTTCTCGATTACTGGGATAGGCGGATATATTTTATCGGTGTAAATTGTCACCGCAACAGAATCGCTCGCCAGTGTTTTTCCGTTAGCATCAGATCCTTCTGCGCGGATTCTCCAATTTCCTTTATCACCTAGCGCAGGCGTGTATGTATACTCTACAAGTGGCTCGCTCCCACTAGCAATGACTTTTTCGGTTCCTGTATTAGAATTCCTAATAATATATTTAATGCTATTTAAGGTTACATTGCTAGCTACCTTCATTTTTACAGTCCCAGAAATAACTTGCCCTGGTCCGACTCCTTCGATAAGCAACTTAGCCGTTCCAGTTAGATTAACACTGACCTTGCTGCTTGAGTAAGTTAAACCCTTTGTATCCTGAACTCTCACGAAAATTTCCCTAGCCCCAGTTAGGCTTGTCCCCGGGAACCATTTATAGCTTACATAACCAACTTTTGCTAATATTGTTTCTGCACCTGTCACTGGATCAAGCATTACATATTCGGTGCCGCTTACTTGGAAGTTTCTCGCGGCTGAAAGTATAACCGGCCCATTGATTGTCTTCCCAGCGGTAACCCCAGTAAGCGCAATCTTCCTTGCAACTTGAACTTGCGCCAATATTGGCTGGCTTTCATATGCAAGTGCATTCCTATCGTATGCTATTGATTTAATTGATATATTTCCATTGTCTTCCATCAATGGTGTCCATTTATATGTACCTTTTGGGTCCGATTCGGCACTAAGGAATACTTTGCCACTATCCAAATTGGTTATTTGATATTTTATATACGCCGGTGAAAAATTTAAATTTGCGCCGAGCGAGATACTATCTTTTATTACTTGGCCTTCTGTAACACCTGTCAGAGATGTTCTTGGCTCCAGTGCTACCTGTATTGGAATGGCATCCCCCGCAATGAAATTTCCATTAGCATCATAAACTCCGGCAACAAGAACTTTATTGCCGTTTTCTTTAACATCTGGAAACCAATTGTAGGATGATGTAGGTTGGCTTCCTCTGGCTGCTACAATTCCTTTTCCATCCGTAGGGTTTATAATAAGGAATTTAATCTCAGTTGCTCCTGCCGGAACTTGACTTGGGAAAGTTGCCTTTAGTGCTGTTGTTCCAGTGATAACTTGATTAGGTTTTACAGACGAAATCTTCATATCGAAGAATGGGACGATTTCAGCCGTGACTTCAGAATCAACGTAAACCGTTCTACTGCTATCAACCCATTTAATTCCAACCCCAAGCGCATTGCTAACTAATCTGAGCGGTACATAGGTCCGTTCATTTATTATGTAGGGCGCTACATCGCATAAGCCATAACTGGTTGCGCCCTTAGTATATGAAACCAGATGGCTATCTATTCTAAGCAAAACCGAGTTTTCACCCTTAGTAATCAATACGGTTCTGTCTAAATCATTCCAGGCAACATCTGCCCCCAATTCTTCTGACACAAAGCGGACTGGCACCAGCGTTCTTCCATCTTTAAAAAGCGGTGCGGCAGTAGCGGTTATATCATTTCCATCTACTATAAGCTTGATAGGGCTTTCCGCTAGAGTATTTGGGGCAATCCAAATCCCGAGTATTATTATAAGCATTCCAGCTAAAATTGTGATTTTAAAGTTAAGTTTCTTTATTATGTTCATATCTATATTCTCCTTTTTATTCAAGCAAACAATATCGTTATTGTTATATTATACCTCATAAGTAAGCTTTTCGGAGTCACTAATTTAGCTTTAGTACATAATAAAGGTTGCAAATTGATCTGCTAAATATGCACAACCCTTGATGCTAGCCATATTATTGAAAAAAGCCGTATATGAATTTCTCATTCATATACGGCTTCAAGACTATTATATTTGTAATTCTAATTGGCTTTTAGGTTCCTTAAAGTTATAGCGATTTTCGCATTTTCTAGAGGTATGAGCAAAAATCCATCAGCTCCTTCTGCATAAGCATCCACTGCCTGCTTTTCATCATCATCCACCCAAATAAATTTGCAGAATGAAAATTGCTTCTTTTTGTCTCGCATTGTCTTAAGGCCATCCAAATCATTCCCGCGCATATCGATCCATAAAACGATTTGGTTTTCCATCCTATCCAAATTAGCAAGCTGGGATAACGCAATTGTTGACACAAAACAAGCTTCCTGATCCTCCTCGAGAATGATTCTCTCTATTTGGAGAGCAATGTCATCGCAATTTTTTGTAATAATGGAATGTTGCAT
>CAYRVM010000259.1:0-2335 GCA_964427575.1 uncultured Oscillospiraceae bacterium
TGCCAGAAGTATCTTAATGCTATAAAGGGCGGGTATTTTAAGTCGAAGCCATAGAGTGCCGTAAGATAACCCGTTGTTTTCTTGATGCCCGAACTGGTCTTCTTATTGATTACATTCTGACTTAGGGAATCGAGATAATTGTTATCCTCAATTGCATGGTCCATCACGTTGGCAAGTTCAGAAAACATGATAGTGCGGCTGGTATGTATGGTTTTGGTTGGGGTCACGGTTAAAAATCAGTCAAAAAATGAATAATAATTTAGTTCCTTTTAACTGCTTGCAAGTTACAAAATCACTTTAAACAATCAATTATTGTTAACAACGTTTTTAAAATAGATTTCATTTTTCAGTAACTAATGAATAACTAACAGATTCACTAAAACACAATCGAAAAAAAAGGAGAATATCTTAGTTGTTTGTCATAAATTCGAAGTGACTATTGGGAATTAATACTTATTTGCCCAAAAACATTCTAAGTAGCGCTGCCCCTATTTTCCGCTCTACTCCCATTTTGGTTGTAGGAATACCAGTTTTCCTGGCAATCTTTTGTTTTACCTAAACTAATTTTGCTATTAATTGAGTAATTGGGGATATTTCAATTCAGCGAAGTGCACCAAGATATTTTCAAATCTTTGTACGAGCGCACTTATATTCCTCATCCTATTGCAGTTCAATCTGTGAGAGCAGTTCCAATATTGAGAGTGCCAATCCCGAGTAATAATATGCCAGTATCGGATAACCCGAAAAGAGTTTTCCGGGTATTGAGCTAACCGAATAATCCTTCTCATCCGGATTGCACCCCTGGCTCCCCTGCATGGCATTCTCAGCGGCTATCCTCTTGATTTTCTCCTTAGAGTTCTCATCAAAATAATGCAGTGCCTCCACCATATACGCAGCAACAGCCATATTGATGCCGATTTTTTGTTGTCCATTCCGGAACCGCTACATGGTCTTCTCTTTTGCCGGATCGATCTCATCCAGCCCCATTGGATCTTCCTTCAGGTATTTAAAGAAGGTGGCCATAACTGAAATTGCAAAAAAATTAAATTGAAAATTTGACCTGGTTGAATCTTAATTGGATTTATTGGGAAATCAGGTAGACTTGAAATAACTTTAATAGAATTGCTGTTACAATTTCGTTTTATGCATTTTTAAAGCTAATTCATATTCCCCTGAATAAGGAAGTTGAAGTTGGGGTAACAGATCAGGATTGCTTAATGCCCAACTAACGTAGTAGTATGCCAAAATACGATAACCTGAAAACTCCTGATTTGGAATTGAAGGGATTCGATATCCATCTTTATCAGGACTATACCCAAGTCTACCTTGTAATGCAATATCAAAAGCAATCTTCCTTATTTCGTCATTTGGCATACCTTGGAAGAACTCAAGTGCAGAAACCATATACATGACTACAGACATATTCGTCCCTATTTCTTTTTGAGATTTCTGGAACTTGTCCATATCTCTTTTTTCGCTTGGGTCAGGAGTTTTTATGTTGAAAGGGTCATTCTCTATCGAGCTTAAAAAATTGTCGATATTGGTTCTTTTTGTAAGATATTCCTTTTCGGCTATTAGTTCGAAGTTTTTATCAAGTTTTAAATCTTCAGCCCAATTCATTACCAACTCATACTCTTCGGCAGGTTCTTTATCCTCTTTGTAATCGACAAATTCTTTGTAAAATTCATTCGCTTGTTTTAATTCTTCTTGCGTTGCCTGATGATCCTTAATAAAGTCAATGCCATAAAGTTCTTTGTATTGGATTGCATTTACGATGTTGTAAATTTTGCTTTTTGAAAGAATGTCTTTAGGCGAAATTTCGGCAGCCTCTGTATCAGTAACAGCCTTAATCCCATTCTGAATCATATTATACAGAGAGAGGAATTGGTAAGGTCTTAAGTCTGAATAATCTGAATAAATATAATTCTCAATGAATAGGTCAATAGGAGCATTGTAAACTTGCAGATTAAGCCCATCAAAAAGTCCGGAACAATATTTTGAAATGTCTTCCTCTGATATACCCATCTTGTTAAGCTTCTTTATCGTAGGTTCTAACCCCTTAATAAATGCCGCTTTATGATTCTGATTTGAAATAAAAAGTTGATTCAATTCAACTTTCCTTGCCTTGATAACGAAATCCAAATGAACCAACTCATGCATAATTAAATGCTCAATTGCAGGATAATCTGGCTTATACCGAATTGTGTGTTTTGTCCTCTTATAATTTTCTGCAAACTCAAACTTTGCTGCTGTTGGAATAGTATTGTCTTCAACGATGTCAATCTCCCGATCTCCATCAAATTCAAGCTTGTACCTATATTTCTGCCATATTTTC
>CAYRVM010000260.1:0-2335 GCA_964427575.1 uncultured Oscillospiraceae bacterium
ACAAAAAATAAAACCCCTCAACTGACTGGATGAAGTGAGAATTTATCATATTTTTGAAAGCAATTTAGCCGACTTTGTGGTTTCTTTTTCGGTGGATTGGGAGGGTTTTAGTTTTAGTTTGCGTTTGAGGGTTGAGGCTGCGCCGAGAGTGCCGAGGGCGAGGATGGATAGAGTTGAGGTGGGTTCTGGTACAGTTTCTACATCTGGTGCAAGAGCTTCTAGTTTATCTCCAAACGTATAAACTAAGTTTTCTTGAGTCGGCTCTAGTGTAAGACTAAAAAGAAATTGATCGTTTAATACTTCATAGTTTCCTGCATTCCCACTGAAGGCATTAACTATACGCTGTCCGATCACGTCGTTAGAATCGCTAAATGATAAAGAAAAGAATGAATTGCTTGTTCCAAGACTTATATTAGGCTCAATAATTCCACTTGAATTGGATTGCTCTATGTCTATCTGATAAAGGTTTATTGCATCAGCAACAGAGTCATTAAAAAAGTTAAATGGATCAGATATTTCTCCTAGTGCTACTCTTGCATTTAAACTGATTTTTGGATTGTCTACAATACTTGGAACACGAGGAATTCCATCAAACTTTGTTCCAGAAGATAAAAATACATCTAGGGTAAGGGTAGAAAAATTGGTAAATCCTGGACCAATGGTTAATGGATCAGATAAAGCTACTGTCATAGAAACAGGTAAGTTTTCTGCTTGACCAGGAAAAATACTTGCTCTCACACTAGATATAAAAATAAGATTACCACCAGCATCTTGTACTAACTCTGAACGAACTTGACCTGAGCCGTCTGTACCGTGTAGTTCAATGCCAAATTGAGCATCGTCCTCATATATATGTTGTAAACTTTTAAATCCTAAATCTATAGCTGGTAATGGAGGATGAGCATTGAAAAGATAAAATGTACCCGTTGGTACTATACCAAAAATTTCGAGAGGTGGCTGTCCTATTTGCCTACCGAATAAAGTCCTATTATTAGAAGTGACAGTCGTGGCGGCAACCAGAGTAGTTGTTAATAACAAGCAGGAAGAACTTAATAAGCTTCCAAGTACGAAGGTTTTCAAAGATTTTCTAAACATCATTTTCTAACAAAATTCAGTGCGATCGCCTCCTCGTAGCCAGGTCAAACAACAGCCCAACCCAACCCCAAAGGCGACTTAAAGTCCAAACTATATCATCCCGCGCCATCAGGAAAGTATCTATCTGCACACTACACAAATATTAACTTACCTCCGGTAGGGGCAGATGGGAAAGGAAAGCAGCTTCTTCTCTACCTGAATATAGCTACTTGGGAGGAAAGAACCGAGTTCTACTGCTGCCTTCCTCTACGGGTCGGTTCTGCCAACCGCTTAGTTCTTCAAGATATTTGATTGGGTCAAGTTCAAGGACGGCTGCGGTATCTTCAAAGGCTTTGGTTGAGTCAAAACCCAGTTTTCGGATCAGGTCACTTCTGGTAATCCCTTCCTTTTGGTCTTGCGGACCGTGATTCCACTCCTGTTTCCCGCGTGGGGGCTGATAGACTTCTAGCTTCTTAGCGATTGAATCTATCCCTAACTGAGTTAAGGTTGAGAAGGTATGATTAAACTGCTGTTGAAGGGCTTCAACTTTTTGTTGTAGTTGCTCAAACTGGTCAGATGTTACTAGAGCTTTACCAGTAGTTGTTTCGACTGGCTCTGCTTTAAACTCCTCTATAGTCTCGGTGAGGCTGTCAATAGAGTCAAAAGTAAAGTAACCGATGCGGCATTCCATAGAGGACTCGATAAAGTATTGGTACTTGTGATGGCTATTCCATCGGTTTCGGAGATTGTCTGCCTTGCCAATATAGAGAACTTTGTGGTCTGGAGTGTAAACAAAATAGATTCCTGGTGAGGGAGGTAATTTCGCTCTATCGGTGATATGAAGACTAGGGATTGAGCTTAGTAACATACCGACTATTACATCGGTCTTACTCTGTCTTGTCTGTCCTGCTTGGTCGTCAATACTCTTTATCAAGCTAGAGGGCAAACGGATTGTAACGCTAGTCGTGCCAGTAGTTTCAGTCATGTCTTGTATTGTATGAGTAATGCACTTACATTGCATTATAGCGTGTCTTGCACAATTAGAACAGTGCAGGAGGTTCTCAGTAGTTTTACATTGTCATACAAATTATTTTGCAAAAAGTTTTATTACAATGCAAGAATATAAAATTACATTATTAAATAGCTTGTCTTACAATATTATATATGTGCAGTGCAATTTATTTAAAATTACAGTGTAATATTAGTTACTTTATAAAGTTAAATTAAGTAAATTTAATAGCAATGTAACTTTATTAACTTA
>CAYRVM010000261.1:0-2310 GCA_964427575.1 uncultured Oscillospiraceae bacterium
TTATAATTTTCTTCATTCTATTAACCTTATTACTTCTTTGTAATCTTTTAAATTTTTAAATATATAGTTTGGCATTGCTTTCTCTAAATCATAGTATGCTGTCCAACCTGTTGCTACAGCGATACTTTTTATATCTAGCTTTTTAGCACAATTGATATCATATACAGAATCCCCAATAATGAAGATGTTTTGCTTTTTAAATTTGATTTTGAAGAATTCTTCCGCTTGCTTAATCGCTTTTATAGCTGAACCCCATTTCTCTCCCATGTGGTCCCCATATCCGCCTACCCAGAAATACTTTTCCAGTCCAACAGAAGATAGCTTTGTCTTTGCACCTTCCTTTAAATTGCTTGTCAGTAATCCATTGAAAATATTCTTGCTGTTATTAATATGAGCAACAATTTCATTTACTCCAGGCAGAATTTTTTTATCTTCATTTTGCTCAAGTATTATCTCTAGATTCTTAATATAGGTATGAATAATTTCTTCCCTATTAGGATTAGCAATTGCAAATTTTTCAATTATTCTTTCGATGATTACAATATCTAGTGCTCCACCGATTGAAGCGCTTTCAAAGGCATTAACTATCTCGTAAAGATCATGAAAGGTTTTGTTTAATGCTCTAGTTCCGTCGCTACCGCAAAACATCAATGTCCCATCAATATCCCAAAGTATTAGTTTATTTTCCATTCTCAATCCCCCCTAGATAATTCGCCTTTGCTCCTTGATATGTTTCAAGCTCTTCTAATCGTTCTTCAATTTTATCTTTTATTTTCCACCAGCTAGTATCCCAGTTGCAAAACAAAGTAACTTCCTTAGGTGCTCTTGCCGCTAATCTTTGGATTGCAATGTCTTTTGATAAGTGTTCAATAAAAAGAACTGCCCTATCTACATATTCATCCATAGAGATAATTTTAATTTCACCATTTTCAAACATTCGCCCAAGTTCGGTGTCTTTTTCTATATATAAAGAATGTAGCTTTACAAAATCAACTTTTAACGCTGAAATTATTTTCGCTGTTTCTATACTATCAATCTGATCATCCCAAGGTAAGTTCAAAATAACGTGGGCGCAAATCTTAAATCCAAAGCTCTTTATCCGTATTGCGCTATCAATGAATTCTGCCAGACTATGGCCTCTGTTAATAATTCCAAGGGTATGGTAATTCGTTGTCTGAAGGCCAAGTTCAATAGTAATTGATTTGTTTTTTTCTTTTGATATTTTCAATAGCTCAATTAGATAGCTATCCGGTATGCAGTCTGGCCTAGTTGAGTAGCAAAGCTCAACGACTTCATTAAAGGCCGCAGCTTCGTTGCTATACCTAACAAGCTCCTCTAATGGGATATAAGTATTGGTAAAATTTTGGAAGTATGCGATAAACTTTTTTGCACCATATTTCTTGCCAATATATCCAATATTTTCTTTCAATTGTTCAGTTACTGAAAGCTTGTTTGAAAGGTTTTCAAAGCCCGCACCTTTTTCTCCACAGAAAATACACCCGTTTATTCCAACTCTTCCATCTCGGTTTGGGCAAGTTGCATCAATATTGACTGGTATTTTATATACTTTTTCTCCATATGAGTTTCTTAAATAATCAGAATATGGATAATACCTCATTTTCTTCCTCGTATAATTCTATCTTGTATAAATTTCTTCTAATAAACATCGTTCCCAAAAATGAAGGCGGTGAAAAGTCACCGCCCATTTTAAACATTATTAATTAATTTTTATTGTATTATATCATATTTCTTATCAATACCTGTTAGTTCACTAATGTCGGCGCTTATACTTACTACAAACTCAATATTATATTTTTTTGCAATTATATTTAGTCTTTCTAGGAACTTTGGTAGATTTTCCAACTTAATGTGTGCTTGCTTTAAAATACTATCGATAAAAATCATTTCCACGTCATGGTCGGCACTTACTATTCCGTATAAGAATCCTATGTATTCATCTGCATTGGTTAGTTCGTCATATTCATCCATGCTTATCATTCTAATGTCATGTTTTAAATCATACATTGTTCCGTTGTCTTTATTTATAAATACTATACTGCCACCTTTAATCTCTAGACTGTCGTTGGCAAGGTTTATCATTTTCTTGGTCTTTCCTGATCCCTTTTTCCCTACAATTAACTTAACCATTTTAACCGCCTCCTAAATTAAAAAATAATTTATTTTATTATACACTACTAACAATATCGGGGCAAGGAAGAACCACTGTAATTGAGAAATATTTTTATCTCAATCTAAGTTGTCCGCATGCCGCATCTATATCTTCGCCCAGCCCTCTTCTGACTGTTGTTT
>CAYRVM010000262.1:0-2309 GCA_964427575.1 uncultured Oscillospiraceae bacterium
GATGATGCATGGGAAAAGCGCTATCAACTTGCAAAACAGTATTTTGTTGAAAATAATAATCTGGATATTTCTTATAACTATGTTACTGAAAGCAATATTTGGCTTGGAAAATGGCTTTATTTGCAACGGGAAATATACAACGGCAAGATTTCTCATGAGCAATTGACTCTTGAACAGATCGCGAAGCTTGAAGGTATAGGTATTATTTGGAAGACGAGTTCTGAACTTAAGTGGGAAAATGGATATAAAGAAGCTTTAGAATACTATTTGATACACAATAATCTTGACATCACAAAAAAATATCGAGCAAATTCTGGTTATATGCTAGGTCTTTGGATATCCCGCCAGAGAAAAAAACGTTGCAATAACGAATTGACCGATGAGCAAATTGCACGATTGGACACGATTGGTATGATATGGGAACTTGATGATTCTTGGGAAGAAAAGTATCTTCTTGCTGTAGAATATTATCTAGAAAATGGAAATTTAAATATTCAAAGCAATTATATTACGAAGAACGGGGTTTTACTTGGAAAGTGGATAATTTATCAACGGTGTGCTTATAATGGGGTAAATCAATACGGACGGCTTACTGAATCCCAAATTGAAAAATTAAACAGGATTGAAATGGATTGGCTGCCCGCTACTGAGAGGAAATGGCAAAATGGCTTTTATTCCGCAAAAAACTATTTTGAGATTAACGGTAACTTAAATGTTGCAACTAAATACATTGACGAAGATGGATTTCCTCTTGGTGAATGGCTTCAAACACAGAGAAAAAGTAAAAAGAAAAATGCATTATCTGACGAAAAAACTTCAGCACTCAATTCGATTGCCATGAATTGGAATGGAACTAGATCATAATAAGATGAAGCTTGTTTGGAGAAACAACTAGAATATAAATGGTAATTTGATAAATGTTACAAGTACTTGTGCAATTCGGTATGCTTAGTTATTTCTAAAGAGAAAAATGTTGCTAAATTCCGATTTGAATGTTATAATAAATTGAAACTCAATTATCTGCTATCTGCGGAAATGAAGTTACAGTAATAACTTCAATAAAAGGCGACGTGAGCAGTGGAGATGTTAAAGGAATACTCTAAAAATGCCTATTATAGCTCGTTTTATACTTGATTCAATTAGTTTTAATAGTTCCAAGAGTGAATCATAGCAGTAATAAATATAGTTATGATATAAAAGGGATGCTGACATTTACTGTTCCTTTAAAATCGCCAGAAGTACCATCAACCGTAATTATTGAGAGGTGAAATTAATGAATAAAAACTTATTGATTTTGGGTGCCGGAGGTCATGGGCGTGTTGTCAAGGAAACTGCAGAAGAAATGGGTATATTTGAGAAGATAGACTTCTTGGACGATAATCCTGATTGTGAAGTAGCCATTGGATTGTGCAGTGATAACGAGAATTTTGCAGGTGCTTATAGTTATGCATTCCCTGCTTTTGGTGACAATGAATTGCGTATGAATTGGATTGAACGCCTTAAGGAGAACTGTTTTACTATTCCAGTGCTGATTCATCCAACTGCATTTATCAGTCCTTCATCGTCTGTTTATCCTGGCACGGTCGTTGAGGCGAAAGCTATCGTCAATACTAACTCGATCATCGAAACTGGGTGCATTGTAAGCGTTGGTGCGATTGTTGACCATGATACTTTTGTAGGTTATGGATGTCATATATCTTGCGGAGCAATTGTCAAGGCAAACTGCATAATTAAGGCTTGTACAACGGTTGAAAGCGGAATGGTTGTAAGGCGTGAAGACAGGCCTACACCACAAGAATTTCTTGAGGCAAATGGATTTTCATTTGAGGTGGGTGTTTAAGATGTATTTAATAATAAAGAGATTGCTTGATTTTATGCTTGCTTTGATAGGTCTGATAATTCTTTCACCTTTATTTTTAGTGTTGATAATAGCAATAAAGCTTGACTCTTCAGGTCCTGTGCTTTTTAAACAAAAGCGTGTTGGAATTAACAAAACACATTTCAATATGTTGAAATTCCGAACAATGCGAATAGATACGCCTAAGGACACACCGACTCATCTTCTTGAAAATCCTGAAGAATACATAACTTGTACTGGACGCTATCTTCGCAAAAAATCTCTAGACGAACTGCCGCAAATTATAAATATTTTGTGTGGTACAATGGCAATTATTGGACCTAGACCTGCACTATGGAATCAGTTTGACTTAATTGCCGAAAGAGATAAATATGGAGCAAATGATATTCGCCCTGGACTAACCGGTTGGGCTCAAATAAATGGTAGAGATGAATTAGAGATAGATGTAAAG
>CAYRVM010000263.1:0-305 GCA_964427575.1 uncultured Oscillospiraceae bacterium
TGGAATTGGAGTGTTGTCAAAAGCAAGTGGAAGTGACTTGAGGGTAGTTGATATTGGTATTGACAGCGACTACGAAAACGAAAAGATCGTTAACGCGAAGATAAGAAGAGGCACAAATAACTTTGCAAAATGTCCAGCGATGACGATTACTGAAGTAGAATTGGCTATAAATACTGGAATCTCAATAATCTCAGACTTGGTCGAGGAAGGTTATCAAATAATCGGAACCGGAGAGATGGGAATTGGAAATACCAGCACAAGCAGTGCGGTAATAATGGCATTGACCGGAGCAACCGCTAACGAAG
>CAYRVM010000263.1:315-2265 GCA_964427575.1 uncultured Oscillospiraceae bacterium
ATGAGTTCGGTGGCCAGACTGGCAACGGCGATGGCGGTTTGGCAGCCAAAGGACTGGAAGCTGGCTTTGTCGTCTATAGAAGATTTTGAGAAGAAGAAAAAAATTCTAGAAAATGCGCTAATCTTAAATAAGCCAGATAAAGAAAATCCTATAGATGTACTGGCTAAAGTTGGAGGGCTAGATATTTGTGGCCTAGTTGGCTGCTTTATTGGCGCCGCATTTTATAAAGTTCCAATCGTGGTTGACGGTGTAATATCCATTGCCGCCGCCCTGTGCGCCTACAGAATGAACAACAATATTAGAGACTATATGATTTCATCGCACATTTCAAAGGAACCAGCTTTTATTGTTGCAGAAAACGAAATGGCGCTTGCACCAATGCTAGATATGAATATGAGATTGGGCGAAGGAACGGGATGTCCTCTAGCTTTTTCAATAATTGACTTAGCATGCAGTGTAATGAATAATATGGCCACCTTCAGTGAAGTAAGTATCGATACAGAGTATCTTGTAGATAACAGAAAATAGAAAAATATAGTTGAGATACAATTATTTAATAAATTAATTTATATAAAAAAGACATTTGAAAGGAAAACTTATGAAAACTTTAAAAAAATCATTCTTAATTACTCTAATAGCCCTTATATTAATCATTTCTTTTGCAGGTTGCACTAAAGAAGAAAACAGCGCTGCTAGCACTGATGTCGCAAACAAGATTATAGTTCTTTCCCCTGCAGATATGGAAATAATCTATGCAATTTCTGCAGAAGATAAAGTGGTCGGCCGCAGCAATTACTGTGACTATCCTGAGGCGGCATTGGCGATTGAATCTGCCGGCGAATGCTTGCTTCCAAGCACAGAAATGATGGTTGCTTTAAACCCAGATGTAGTTATAACAGAGCAAGGCCTTACAGACCAGAAAACATTAGATGGCTTGATTCAACTTGGAATAAGGGTTGATGCCAATCTTCCACCTACTAGCATTGAAGGTATATACGACAAGATTATATATTTAGGCGATTTGACTGGAAAGACCAATGAAGCAGAAGCACTTGTGGCTGACTTAGAAGAATTTGTTAGCACCGCTGAAGCAGATAATCAAAGCGCAGACGCAAAGAAAGTTTACTATGTTATTGATACTGGAGAATATGGTGAATTCGCAGCAACAGGCGATACATTTATAAGCAATATAATTGAGATTGCAGGATTTTCGAACGTAGCTAAAGATGCAACGGGCTGGATGTTTTCACCTGAATTGTTAATAGCTGCAGATCCAGATTTTATAATGGGTTCAGAACTTAACATATCAAAAATAAAAGCAAATGCACAATATGAAAATATCAAAGCGGTAAAAGAAGATAAGTTAATTGTAATTGATGATAATATTTTCAGCAGGCCATCTCCAAGAGTAATAACTGAAGGTGTCAATACATTGAGGGAAATCTTAAAGTGAAAAAAATCGTAGGGAAAACTATTAATATATTAATCGCGCTAATAGTTATTTGGTTAATTTGCGCATTAGTTTCCTTGTCTCAAGGAACAGCGCAGCTTTCCATACGCGAGATTATCTCAATAATTATGGGAGGCCAGGATTCTAGCCCTTACAGAACTATAATAATGGATGTAAGGCTGCCTAGAATAATTGCAGCAACCTTGGTTGGCATGGCGCTATCAGCTTCGGGCGCCGCTATGCAGGCTTTATTCCGAAATCCAATGGCAGATCCGTTCATACTTGGGACTTCTTCAGGTGCGGCCTTAGGAATTTCGCTAGGGATGGTGCTCGGAGTTTATTCTGGCATGCTTGGCTTTGGAATAATATCAATTATGGGATTTATCTTTGCTCTATTAGCCACTATGTTAGTTATGAGCCTTGGAAAGATATCAGGAAAGATGTCGAATACTGGAATTTTACTTTCGGGAGTCGTTGTTAGTTCATTCTTGCTTTCAATT
>CAYRVM010000264.1:0-2216 GCA_964427575.1 uncultured Oscillospiraceae bacterium
TTTTATTAGTGGCAGATTCTTTTGGATGCATACCATCGAAAAAGCATTTCCCGGACAAGCCAATTTCCGAAGGATTATAGGATCCGACAGTCTTTATGCCCTTGCTTTCAGCCATTTTACTCAATTGGGACTGAGCATCCGCCACAATTTTGTATTCAGGGCGTTCAACAAGCCTTTCATAGGTAGCAGGATGATAAGGCATGAAAAGGAAATAGACGTGTATACCTCTTCGTATCATATCATCCACCAGCATTTGTAAAAAGTGTATTGCCTTTTTGTCAAGCTCTCGGAATCCTCCTAAAGAATATACTGGATTATCAAGTGCATATTTAATAGCACCTTGTTCCACGTATTCAGGTTCTACGTTTCTGAAATTTCTATTATAGCTCCGAGAGCCATCTTTCCGTATAACGTCAACTTCCAGATCGTCATCCATTGTGGAAAAAGGCTGGTTCTGTGATTGATGGTGGAAAGCTAAACTAAAAAACGAACGGAATGAGGCCTTAAGATAACCAAGAGAGATTAAATTCAACCACTTATTCACATCAAACAAATGTACATTTACAGGTGATTCATATTTGGCTGTTCCATTCAGCCCTGAGACAGCGGCTTGATAGTATTCTCCTATGCTTTGCCATCTGGTTTGCCCATTATTTCGATTTAGGATCCATGGATCGAGAGCGAACACTACCTTGGACGGAGCAAAACCCTTGTCTAAATACATTTGATACATTGCCATGAAATCTTCAATAGAAGCCCCAGAAACAGCGTGATTAAAAAAAGATCTATCTCCAAAATGATAAGATCGGACTTGCATACCTCTACTTGATCCCAGCAGGATAACATCAGGAGCAGATTTAAGCTTTTTGATATAATTAAGTTGAACGAGCCGCTCATCATAATTGCTAACGTTTGCGGCGTTGCCACCTGAAGCTAGTATCGTGGCTACATTTTTCTCATAGCCGCCATCAGTAGTAAATAAGTGTGAAGGGTCCATTGAATAATTGACAACACCAGCCGCAAACAGGACGGAAAGGCATGTTATAAATAATAGAGACAGGTATGTCTTCCAATAGCTGTTCCCCTCCGGCACGCAAATCCAACCAATTATCTCCATTCTTCCCTCATGTTTTATCAGAATTGAAAATAGAGAAACTCGGATGTTCTCGATATCCCCAAGATAGAGAAGGCCGCAACTGTGCCAACTACAATTGCCCAGACCAAACTAGGCTTCCATTTTAAACCTTCTGACATAAGGGAGCGGTTTGGCTCACCCATTTCAAGAGCCGGATGATACTTAGCTGTAAGTTCCATCGTATTTGGAGCTATGAACGTCACAATCAGAAGAACAGCTATTGTAGGAACTACCACGGCAACCGACAGACCACAATTCGGCATTAAGCCATCAAATAATATACCAGATGAACCAAGAAACCAAAGGTATGGGCTCAGAAACTTTGGAAGCGACGCTCCGTTCAGTCCAACCATGCCCCCAACTATGGATAATGCCGTCCGGACATCAGGCGCTCTAAAAAAGACCCAAGCAACAACCACTGCAACGAAGGTAACTGCTCGTCCAGATATCAGGCCTATGACAGTTCGGCGAGTCTCGCTCCCCCAAAATGACTTTCGTAAAGCTATCCATCCGTGATTGATGACCAAATAGATCCCATGGAGCCCTCCCCATATCACGAAATTCCAACCGGCTCCGTGCCACAAACCACCAAGAAGCATTGTAACCATAAGGTTTATGTATCTACGATAGGGGCCTTTTCTATTGCCACCCAAGGGGATGTACAAGTAGTCTCGCAGAAACCGGGATAGGGTTATATGCCAACGACGCCAGAATTCGATGATGTTAGCTGCTTTGTATGGTGAAAGAAAGTTGACCGGTAGTCGAATGTTGAACATGAGGGAAAGCCCAATAGCCATGTCGGAATAACCAGAAAAATCATAATACAATTGCAAGGAATACGATATTGCTGCAATCCAAGCCTCAAAAAAAGTCAGTTGTGCTCCTATCGCCGCTGATTCAAAAGCGGGGGTAGCATAAAGAATGCTATCAGCTATAATCACTTTTTTAAACAAAAAAAAAAAAAAAAGGGTCATACCAGTAGCCACGTTTTCGACCCTTGGGATAATTATTGAGGGTCTTGAAAACTGGGTAATGTCCCCACTTCATTGACAAGGAACGGGGTATGCCAATAGCTCCCCAA
>CAYRVM010000265.1:0-2215 GCA_964427575.1 uncultured Oscillospiraceae bacterium
GTAGCGGCTAGAATGTGCGCAAAAGCAGGCAAGAAAGAATATGGCGCAATAACAGTAGCGGTAAATTATTACTCTACTGTCGAGCAGATAGTCCAAGTGCCAAAAACTGCATTCTACCCATCGCCGAATGTTGACTCAAGCGTTATCCGCTTTGACATTAGGAAGACGAGAATCGTTGAACCTGAAGATGAGGAAGTTTTCTTTAAGGTAATAAAAGCAAGCTTTGGACAAAGAAGAAAAACTTTGCTAAACTCGATATCAACTATAGAAAATTTAAGCAAAGTAGAGGCATTAGAAGCCTTGAATGCCGTAGAGATTGACCCCATGAGAAGAGGGGAAACTCTTACAATTTTCGAGTTCTCAGACCTCTCAAATGCTATCGCAAAAATACAGAAAAATACAATGTAAATAGTCTGAATATTCTTGCAAATGAGCTAATTTTATGCTACACTCCTAATAGAGACAAGGTTGGGACAAAGTCCAACAAGTTTCAGTTCATTCGATACAGTTTAACTAATGCCAAGATCTGTCAAGAGATTAACGTAACTGCATAAACAAATGGACAAGGATCATTGAAACAGGTAACGAGGAAACATTGAAACAAGTGACATGGAACAGAAACATTGAAACTGGAACATGCATCGTGTAACATTGAAACAAGAAACAGGTAACAAGGAACAATCCATTTAGACTTGCAGAATCACAGAAAATCTGGCAATTATGTAAAAGAACTGTAAAGAGGGAAGGTGGTTCCACCAGAATTGTTAGTTGAAAACGGTAATTAAGTCAGCCATAGGATGTAGTGATGGCTGACTTAATTTTTTGCCCTTTAGTTTGAAGTGGGTTTTAAGTCCTGCACAAATATGAATATTCCAAGCATCAAGAAGAGGTCACCAATGCTCCATACCTGAGGGAACCAGTATGGTTCTGATATCGGTATAAAATCACCAAGGAAGGGCAACAGTGTATCTTTGGTCATAACACTATGGAAAGTGTCTAAAACTCCAGAGGTAACCGTTGAAAGATCATAGCCAGCGAATCCTAATGAGAATAGAGAAACAGGCATATACCCGCCATTTAAAGCAATAATTATAAAGTTTAAAAGTATACCGATTAGAATAATTTTCATAGATAATCTACGGATATTAAGGATTAAACATAATATTAGTAAAATATATGTAGTAATTACTGTTACAAAGTGGAAAGACATCGGAATTATTTCTCTTGATAATAAACCTTGCAAAACAGCTGAAAAAATAAGAAGGTACCACCCGTTAATGCGTAGCCTTCTTAAACTCGAGAATTTACCTTTTCTTGCAACCAATACGGCGCTCGATACAACAATGGTTTCAATTACCATATTATTAAATATCCTTTTCTATATTTTCTTGCATAGCTTCCAATTCTTTCATTTCAGACTCTAGAATTCTAATAAAAATATCAGCTACTTTAGGATCAAACTGTGTCCCCTTGTTACTTCTTAGTTCACTAATAGCGTATTCTAGGCCCATGCCCTTTCTGTAAGGACGATCAGAAATCATAGCATCATAAACATCGGCTATTGACAATATTGAAGCTTCAACACAGATATCGGTTTCCTTCAATCCATAAGGATATCCCATCCCATCTGGTCTCTCGTGATGTTGGGCAACTATCTTGGAGATACCTTTTAAGAAGTCAATTCCATCGATTATTTCAGCGCCAATAGTAACATGAGATTTAATAGTATTATACTCTTCTAACGATAAGCTAGAAGGTTTCTTCAAAATACTGTCATCTATCCCAATTTTACCAATATCATGAAGAATGGCAGCATTCCTAAGATTGTCCATTCTGTCTTGAGAAAGATGTAAACCCTCTCCAATAAGTTCGGAATATTTTAGTACCCTAGATGCATGGCCACTTGTATACATGTCTTTTGCCTCTAGGAACTTATTAAAAGCAGAGATAGTGTCAATATATGTATGCTTCATATTTAAGTAAAGCTTGAAAGAATATCTGGCAAGCAGCAACGGTGCAAAGAATAACAATACGGCCGGTGGACCATAACTGATAAAGGCTAAGGCTAAAATTATTCCAATTATACCTACGGCAAATACACTAAAAGCCACTCCTTTGAAATTGTTAAGCCAAGCCTGTAAGAACGGCTTGTTTTCAAGCAAGTAGATAAGCTGCGAGACGATAGATGTATTTAAGGCAATATAAATAATTACGG
>CAYRVM010000266.1:0-2211 GCA_964427575.1 uncultured Oscillospiraceae bacterium
TAGTCATTCCGATTCTGTGGTCGGAAACTCTACCTTGTGGGAAATTGTAGGTTCTAATTCTTTCGCTTCTGTCTCCGGTCCCAACCTGGCTCTTACGCTCGGCCGCAACAGAGCTGTTCATTTCCTGCAGCTTAATGTCGTATATCTTTGCTCTCAAAACTTTGAAAGCTTTTTCTTTATTCTTAAGCTGGGACTTTTCGTCCTGGCAGGTAACCACTATGCCTGTTGGTATGTGGGTAAGTCTAACGGCTGAGTCCGTTGTATTTACGCTCTGTCCGCCGTTTCCAGAGGATCTGTATACGTCAACTCTAACCTCGTTTACATTGATGGCCGCGTCCACTTCATCAGCTTCTGGTAGCACTGCAACCGTGGCCGCCGAAGTATGAATTCTTCCACTTGATTCTGTTTCAGGCACACGCTGAACTCTGTGCACTCCACTTTCGTATTTCAATCTTGAGTAAGCACCCTTGCCCTTTATGAGCATTATCGCTTCCTTAAGCGCTCCGATTCCATTGTCTGCATACTCCATCATTTCAGTCTTCCAGCCATGTCTTTCAGCATATCTTATATACATTCTCATAAGGTCCGCGCCAAACAAGCCGGCTTCTTCTCCGCCTGTACCCGCTCTGATTTCAATTATTACATTTTTCTCATCATTGGGGTCTTTGGGAAGAAGTAGCACTTGAAGTTCCGCAGTTATCTTTTCCAATTCCTCTTCAAGCTGATTATGTTCAAGCTTTATCATGTCCCTAAAATCTTCATCGTTACCGCTCTCATTCAGCATTTCCTTTACGCCCTCAAGATCGCTCTTCGACTTCTTATATTCCTTATATTTGTTTACAATTGGCTCAATATCAGACATTTCCTTAATGAATCTTTGAAATTCAACTTGGTTATTTATAACCACGGGGTCAGAAACCCTCATGCTTAATTCTTCATATTTAGCCTCAATAAACTCCAGTTTATCGTACATATTTTTCAACTCCTAAATTTTCTAAATCTTGTTTTTTATAATTTTATTCCAGATATTATACCATACATTCTTCTACTTTATCTAATCTTGATTCATCTAATCACGATTTATCTAATCACGATTAGATAAAATTATTGTTTATTTTCCAATGTGTTACAAGCTTTTTTATAATATTTTTTGCTACAACTTATTCCATTTCCAAATGAAATAAAGAGGTATTGATTTAATTTCTCCTAGTGCATATGGTTTCATAGATGTAATTATTGCAGTTTTGGGCTTATATCTTTTTATATACTCTGCCAATGATTTTGCTCTAACATTACGCTCCGATTTTACTTCTATTGGTACTATCTCTAATTCATTTTGTACAATAAAATCAACTTCTGCTATGTTTTCCGATTTCCAGTAATAAGGAACTTCATTGTTGATGTTCACAAGTTCACATGCAACATAATTTTCAGTTAATGCACCCTTAAATTCTTTATATTCTGGGGTTTTTTCTAATATCGCACTACTAGGCAATTTTGCCATTTTTCTCATGAGTCCTATATCCGCCATGTAAAGTTTAAAGAAGGTCTCATCAGCATATGCTGAAAGAGGCATAAATGGCTTTTCAATTTTTGATACTTTATAAACAAGTCCAGCGCTAATTAGCCATTCTAATGAATCTTCCAAATCCTTTGCTCTTAAACCTTTTTTTACCTGGCCGAAGATAAACTTACTATTTTCTTTCGCCAACTGCTCTGTAATAGATCTCCAAATTGTCGACAACTTCGGGAAATCCTTAGAACGTGCATGTTTAGCAAAGTCGAGTTCATAGCTCTCTTTTATTTTCTGCTGTATCTCTTCTAGTTTATCAATATCCTTATTTTTAATCCAAGTCTCTACTGCTTCAGGCATTCCACCAGTTATATAGTAAGACTTAAGGTAATTTTCAAGCTTATCATCAAATATATTGGAGAGTTCTCCTCCATTTAGTAACTTCTCAAGATATTCTACAAGCATATCTTCATTGTTAGCCTTTAAAAATTCTTGAAAGCACATTGGCCTTAAAGTTAATATATTAACTTTACCGACTGGAAAAGATAGTGGCTTGGAAAGTGCAATTCCCAATAAAGATCCAGCTCCAACAACATGGTATTCTGGTGCATTTTCGCAAAAGTATTTTAGAGAAGTCAATGCTCGATTACAGAATTGAATTTCGTCAAATATTATCAAGGTTGAGTTAGGATTTATAG
>CAYRVM010000267.1:0-2198 GCA_964427575.1 uncultured Oscillospiraceae bacterium
TTCCAGCACTATTCTTTGTATACGTACCTTTGAAAAGTCCATTTACATTATTCGAAGTAAGTTTTAGGAAGTCAGATAGGAAAGTAGTAGAACCAAGCTTAATACTTAATCCATCACTAGTTGCAAATGCTTCAAATAAAGAACCATTCCAGAAACCAGTGAGATATGCATTTTGTCTTGCTGATGAAGTTTGTTTTTGCCAAGTTGTGTCAAACTTCCAAAGCCCATTAGAAGCGCCAACAATTATTTCAAGATTCGGATTATATGAAATATAACTGGTATCAAAAGCACTGTCTAATGTGCTTTCAAGCTCCCAATATCCAGTATATTTCCAAACACCCTTTTCAGTAATTATTCTTGTACCTGTGCCATCTTTTGTCAAACCAATAATTCCCTTGACTTGGATTGGATCACTTTCAAAATCATTTACTGTTGGAATTAATTCTGTTCTGTTTTTGAATGATGAATTTAAACTATCAAAACTAGCATTACTTGAGAAATTATTAATTAATAAAGTGTTCTTAAGTCCTCTTGTATCTGTTTGTGATATAAATGGCGCAGTAAAGTCAAATATAGTTGAATTTATTGATTTGATTTTTCTTGCTAACTCTTGAATATTGGAATTATTTTCAGATGCCAAGTTGTATGTCTGATTTGAAATTGCAAGATAAAGATCATCTTCCAATCCAGAAACAATCTCATTTTTAATACCATATACTTCTGTACCAACATCAAATGTAGTAGTGCTTGTAAGTCTTGCTACAGATAATGAGATTTCTGAAGGAAAAGAAGTATTATCAATTGATTTTATTATGGCAATTTCATAATTATTGCCATTCTTCAATTCTATCAGAGAATAATTTTCTATATCTTGATTGACATATATTTTAGTGTCTGTATTTGAGTTTGCTCTAGCTAGTAATGCAATAGGTTTTTTTGTTTTATATAGTGGAACAAATGTTGAAGAATGAGGTTTTGTTCCAGCATCCGATATTGTTGGAAAATCATGAACTACAGACAATTTTACATTATCAATATCTTTTTTAAGTACTGATTGGGTAAATGTTATTTTGCCTTCAGACGCATTGGAATAAAATGGAATTGTACTTGGTTCATTGTTGATATAAGTAATTATTCTTGTGCTATCAGTTTGTGTATTATTCCAAGGATTTGTTGTGAAAGTATTGAAACTTCTTTCATAGAATAGCTGATTACCAGGCACATATGAAGTTCCAATTGATACCATTTGATAAGGATAATTTAAGGAAAAGCTAGTTATTTGATTATATTCTTTATCAAAAACTGCAAACTCTGTATCATTTTCGCTAAATGTATCATTGGCTCTTTTCCATCGATAATCAAGAGAAAGAGTGTTTGAAATATTTACATCTTGCCAAAGAAGTTCTGTGCTAATGAAAATGCCGTTGTTTGTTCCAGCATATAATTTTCCATAATTTGAAGTATCATCATAACTATAAAGAGCATTTACTGATCCTTGGAAGACAGGTTCCCAAAATAATTCAGTATATGCTGTTGTAGATCCAAAAGATGTTTCTTGTAGTCTTGCAATTCCATTTGAATGACCAACTAAATAATCAGTTGGAAATGTAGTTGAATTTCTTTGAACTACGCAATTAATGATATTACTAGAACCAGCCCCAGTAGGAGTTGAATTTTGATATATCTTAAGTCTCTGAACTTCCCATACAACATCAGAAGTTCCAAAATTAAACGCATCTTCAACTACAAGGTGCCAAGAGCTATCAGCATTAATTGTTCCGCTTAAGACGTAAACAGTTTTCCAATTGATGAATTCAGCGTTGACATCTAATTCAGTTGATCTTGTCCAACTTCCAGCAGATGCAACATAAATTCCATTCTCTGATTTAGTTGTTTGGTTCTTAACTAAAACAATATTACCAGCACTTACAGATACACCATCAATTATTTGTGTTCCTGTTAGTGAGATATCCCCAGTAGTAGCACATAAAGCATTACTAAAAGAAGTAGTAGGTTGCGAGAATGGAAGAGACCAATACTTACCTGTAGCATCTTCAATATACTTTGCAGTGTGAGTTATAAATGCTTGATAATCATTCCACCAGATAATATTATTTTTGTAAGTGCCATCTTGAATCCAATAAATTCCCTTTACTGGCTCGTCAAATATTTGTAATAATTGGCTAAAGTCTCCGTAG
>CAYRVM010000268.1:0-2194 GCA_964427575.1 uncultured Oscillospiraceae bacterium
TTGCAGAAGAAGATTTGCGCAAAGCACTACTCGCGGCAAAAACTCCGCAAAGCGATAAAATACTGAAACTGCTGGATGAAAATATAAAGCAAGAATAAAGTTTTGTTTCCATTAATGCTTTATGTACCGCTTGACTACGTGGTACATAAAGCCGGTCGCCGCTGTTGCAACTGCTCCTCTGGCTGCATGCGCTAAACGCTCCGGCTTCGAATGTTCTTTATCCAGGGCGGCAAGAAACGATCCGATTGCAAAAAAACTAAGAAGCAGAAACACCCCGGACAGCAAAAGTTTTAGCGGAATTAACAGCAGTAATGAAAATTTATTGTCAACCGTTATGACAGAATAGTGGCCTGCCAAAAAACTTGATATTCACTGGAATGTTCTCGGTTTTTCGTCCAGGAATTACAGTAAAAAAGCCAGCACAACAAACACTCCGCCACAAATCAAATCCGCAATGTTGTAGTGCCACACAGTTAAAGTTTTCCTCTTCGCAATAATTTGTGGACAAACGTTGGCTCTGGAAGTTCTCCTATCTGATGATATAAACACAATTCCCATTATTTCTCCATTTCACTGGATTTTTATTCTTCCAGCATTGCCAGTTGATCTTCATTTGACAATTCATTGTTAATAATTGCCTCTCCCGAGTAATATTTTTCCAAATATTGAAACATTTTTTTCTTATGGCAAGAGGAAACATTCTCATTCCATCCAATTTCCTGACCATGGGCTGCATTTGACATTACGAGTAGTTTTATACTTTCGAGACGACAACTATTTATATGATCTCCAAGTCGCCCAAATTTTGTTCCTGCGCTATCATTACTTTGTTGAGAATTAAATCCAGGAGAAATCATCGCTAAATTGCCAAAATCATGAAGATCACTTTCATCCCACGGAGTTTCTGAGCTCTGGGGGTGCAAATGTTCTATTGAACGATTGCGCCGAAATCTAAAATATTTAATAGCTTTGCTTTGCTGCGGATCAGTAATTTCTAGTTCTTCATTTTTATGAAATAGCCATAATACATAATCTAGCTTCCAAAACCAATAACGATCAATATTATTGTAACTCCAAGAAATAAAATCATCTTCAGAAAATTGATGTTGTTTGTTATCCCAGAGCCGCAAATATTCAAGAGAAAGTTTATTCTCTCTACAATTTATAAAAGCTTCAAGTATCCATCTTTGCGAATCTCCTCCGCTGACATAAAGCATAGACTGTAATTGCCACAACTCAGACTTACATACATCAGTCGTACAATCATCACTATTTAGGTTCTTATACCACGGACTGACAAGTAAATCGTCTTCATAATGAATGATATTTTTATCCAACCATTTACGATATTCCTTCATAATATCTATGAAGTTCGCGGTATTCGCTCCTTGCTTGAATTCATCATCGAAGAAATAAAGTAACTTCTGAGAGTTTAATGATGCTTTTATATTATTTTTATAAATTGCAAGAACATGCAATAGAAACATAGGGAATGAAATAACGCCACGAACAGCATTAATATTTTGCTGTTCCGCAGTTTCTTTGAGATCTGATTCAAGTATATTTCCACAATTTTGATCTTTTAATAAATCCCTGATAGACAATTCAGTTATTGATTTTTCTTCATTGGATTCATCTTGAAAAGGTTTTGATGTATCTGTAATGGCATTCCAAATATTGGAATACTCTGCGAAATAACGTACTTTAAGAATTTCATGTTGTTCTAGTTGCTTTCCAGACGAATTCATTTTTTCAAAATAAAGATTTAACTCATAAGCCTCATATTCTTCAGGTAATTTTGAGACAAAAAAAGTGGCTTTTTGTTCTACAAATTTTGCAAAATCGTAAAATGAAATGTCGTTATTCTTTAGGAAGAAATTAAATCTCGCCCTAAATAACTTCATATGTTCATTTGTACAACCGCTACTCTCGAAATTTTCTTTCAGGTATTTTAAATTATCATTATCATTCGACCTTGCTATATATTTCAAGCGCATCATATTTTTATAAAGTAAAAAATTATCCCACACAGGTACTTCTTTGCAGCATGCCAAACCAAACAAAACCAAGAATGTCATACGTTGTTGCCCGTCAACAAGCTCCCATACCTCACCCTCTCCATTATCATTATTTTCCCTAACAGTTAGAATACCAATGTAATATGGCTCGCTTTTGTTAAATTCCCATGCTTGTC
>CAYRVM010000269.1:0-2165 GCA_964427575.1 uncultured Oscillospiraceae bacterium
ATTTTCTGAAGGGATCATTCTGGGTTTTGGTTCTTTATAATTATTTACATTGTTTTCAAGCTTTGAGATTCTAGCCAATAATGACTCTATGGATGAGTTCATTTCTGGCTCTGATATTTTAATTATAGCTAGTTCCAAGAGGGTTCTCGGTTGACTTGACCATTTGGCTTCATTCAAGGTGTTTGATAGTAATAGTATGGATGAATGAATAAACTCAACGGTAATATCTTGGCCCTGCTTGTTGATTCTTTCTATGTTTTCGCATGACAAATTTATTACGTCTTCTAAATCATTAATAAATTTAGTCATCATCAGGTTTCTAAAGTGCATGATCCAATCTTTGATAAACTGTTTTGTATCCTTGCCACCAGCCAATACTCTGTCAATTAGACCTAAGGCATTTCCAGTTTCTCTATTAAATACATAATCTGTAAGCTCTATAAAAACTGCTTCACCAGCAGTTCCTAGGATTTCTACGACATCGTCTCTATTTACAATTGAATTGCCATGAGCTATGCATTGATCCAGAATGCTCAGACAGTCTCTGACAGATCCATCTGAATTTGACGCTATTAGAGCAAGCGCTGGGTCTGAAGCCTCCACACCTAACTCTTGGCAGATGGCCTTCATGCTCTTTATCATTTCTTTTTCTGATATTCTTTTGAAATCTAGTCTTAGGCAACGTGACAATATAGTAGCTGGCAACTTTTGTTGCTCGGTTGTTGCCAAGATAAATATAACTTTTTCCGGTGGTTCTTCTAAAGTCTTAAGCAAGGCATTGAAGGCTCCTGTTGAAAGCATATGTACTTCATCTATTATGTACACTTTACATTTGCCTATTTGGGGAGGATATTTTACGCTCTCCCTAAGTTCTCTTATATTTTCCACTCCATTATTTGAAGCAGCATCAATTTCGATAACATCCATAAAGGTTCCGTTTTTTATGCTAATACAGTTTGCGCATGTTCCGCAAGGTTTATCAGAAGAATCCGAAAGGCAATTCACTCCCTTTGCAAGTATCCTTGCCGTAGAAGTTTTACCAGTTCCTCTTGTCCCACAGAAAAGATAGGCGTGACTGATTTTCCCGCTTTTTATCTGGTTTTGAAGAATTTTAACTACTGGCCCCTGCCCCACAAGTTGGGAAAAGGTTTCAGGCCTGAAATTTCTATAAAGAGCAGTATACATTCTTAACCTCCATGATAATAACAAAATTGTCCTAGGTTAGCCTCGCAGAGCAATGAAAGAGGCTTGTCTGTGGCACATAAGGAAAACCGCTTATCGCTGCTTCCTTCCGGACCTGACGAGGTTCGCAGACTCTTATTGCACAGGACCCGTTCCACGCCCATACGAAGCTAACTTAGGACAATCCTATTTGGCGGAGAGAGCGGGACTCGAACCCGCGGGGCTTTAACACCTTACACGCTTTCCAGGCGTGCCCCTTAGCCACTCGGTCATCTCTCCAAGTTTTGTTTGAAATTTCAACATCTTCGAGAAAAATACAAGCGTTTCTAAATCTCAAATTTGGCATGTTTAAATAATCTAACAGGGATTATAATACTATAAATCCCTAACAATAACAAGGTGCTAATTCATCTTTAGAAAGGTTTATTCTTGCTATTTAAGGTATTAATGTGTTAAGTTTAATCGACTTTAGTAATTAAGGTTTATTTGGAATTGAAAGAGGTGTCATATGTTAGACAATTTAAATGTTATTTTAATTGTAGCAGCCATCGTATATCTAATGTACCCGAGAGTTAGTATTATGCTTGATAAAAATATTAAGAATGTTTCAGGGCCAGAAGCGGTAGAAATAGTTGCTTCAACTCCTGATATTATTATTTTAGATGTTAGAACCGTTGCTGAATTCCAAAGTCCACATATCAAGGGTGCAAAGAACATTCCTCTTGCTGAACTAAGAACTAGAACAAAAGAACTTGAAAAGTTTCGTGGGAAACCACTATTAGTACACTGTGCTTCAGGTCATAGAAGTAATAAGGCAGTTCGCATGCTTTCAAAACAGGGCTTCGGGCCAATATTTCATATGAATCGCGGAATTGGAAGCTGAACTGGTGGGTTAAAATAATTTACCCACCGCATCCATTAATCTATCCTTTTCTAAAACTTTTGTATGCAAAACTTTTTTATCATCAAGATTTTCTAAACCT
>CAYRVM010000270.1:0-2160 GCA_964427575.1 uncultured Oscillospiraceae bacterium
GCAGCCAACTTTATACCAGCATTAATTTCGAAAGTAGGTGGGGGACAATGAGAAAAATATTTTCAATTTTATTAGTCTCTTTTCTGCTATTAACTTATATTCAACCAGCATTTGCGGCAACTGGCGATGGTGAACTTTTAGTTTCACCAAAACAACCAGTTAAACCTTATGAAAAGGTCATTGCTGAAAATGGCCCTTGGTATTCAGAAAGTTTTTCTGAAGAAGCAGGTAATCAACTCTTTGTCGCTTACAAGGGAGATTATACTGTTGATGCAGGATTGGCAGCAGCACCAATGGTTATTAAAATTAATGAAAGCGTAATTGTTAAAAAAATTGTAGTTCCATTTTCTGCAGCAGGAGCTAATGCTATAACCTTTAATATCACTAACGATAAAGGCAATACATTTGCTAACGTTACAGCCAATCAAGCGATGGCGAATAATATTCAAGAATTTGCATTGCCAAGCCTTGGCGCTAAGGAAGTGGTTCAGCCATCTGGAGCAAACTATACTATCGAACCAACTTTCAACCTAGTATTGCCTAAGGGCACATATACCCTAAATATTACAGAGCCAGAACTCCAAGTTAGGAATCAAAGTACTGGAGCAAAGGGAGCATTTATTATAACGGGTATCAGCTTTGATGCAAACGAAAAATATAAGGAAGAACAAAGAAAATGGGCAGTAAAGAATGACGAAACTCTGACCAAGGAAGACACTAAAGTAGATGAACTTGGAAACCAGATATTTGTTAGCGTAGATCCTAATGACTATGTTCCTGATGGGGAAACACCTTCGGCCAAAAAAGCAGCTAATTTTGTTCTCGAAGCCGAGAGCCTTGTAGAACAAATAACTGTGAATACTTATAACGATGGCGACGGAGCAGCCCCTGGAATGATTTCCATAGTTGATTCCGCAGGTAACATCGTTAAGACATTCCAAGCAATCGGTGATTCCTTGGGAGATGTAGATAATGGCTCTTGGATTATTTATCCAGACTTAGTTTTACCACTTGGAAGCTATACAATTAACTTATCTGAAAATGTGATGCATTATGATAAGGATGGAAATGCTGAGTTTTATGTACTTGCATCGCTTCCAGCCATACCGTACTTTGATTTTACTGGAACATATTCGGTAAGTTTTGACGCACTAAAAACCATGACTATAATGGGCCCAGTGAGTCCACCGACGAGCAGCATGTCATTAAAGGATTTCCAATTAGTAATTCTTGATAAAGGAGATTCAATTGAAATAATTGGCAAATATAACGACATACCATTTTCACAGGGTTGTGCAATAACTGAAAGAACTGCAGATGCTCTTTTAGCAACGTTTAACTTTGAAGCGGATTTAACCAGTTTGCCATACAATGCGAAAATAGGAGCAACAGCAGTTGTTAATCTTAAACTTGAAGAAAATGGAACTGCAAGTTTCACACTTGAAGGTGCAGGCACATTTGTTAGAGAAGAAACTGCGACCATTCAAGGTGATAATAATTCATACTCAATTTCTTCAAAAGGAACTCAAATAGATGATCAGATACCATATTATGTAATGAATGCAATTAGGGATAGAGCAAATGCAGGAAATATTCCTGGACCTGATGGCCCAATTCAAGCTGCAACAGGTTTATTGTTTGCACCACTTGTAGGGCTAGTAGTTAGCGTTATTACAGAAATGTTAAAGAATAAACCACCAAAGAGAAAAATTAGGAGAGTAGCCCCATCTGACGACAGCGAAGGAGAAACTAGTAGTTTCTTCGGAGGTGGAGATGAAGGCTCATCAGATTCTGGCGACAGCGGCGGCGGAGATTCAAGTTCTTCGGATTCTGAAGACAGCGGTGGCGGTGACGAAGGCTCATCAGATTCCGAAGGAAGCGGTGACAGCGGCAGCGACGAAGGCTCCTCGGATTCCGAAGGGAGCACCGACAGTAGCGGGGATACCGGCTCTTCAACATCTGGAGATTCAACCCAGGACAGCGGTTCCCAAACGAGCCAAGAACCAAAAAAAGACGCTCCACCAGAAGGAAAAACTGAGGATCAGCAAGTAAAACCGGAGGATCAGACAAAGACTCAGACTCCAGAAACCAAAGAGCCTGAGACAATGACACTTCAAGTAGACCAAACCGGTCGAACAGCTGATTATGTTAAAGATGCTC
>CAYRVM010000271.1:0-2128 GCA_964427575.1 uncultured Oscillospiraceae bacterium
AGAGCAACGGACTTTTAATCCGTGGGTCGTCGGTTCGATCCCGACAGGGCCCACTTTTTACTCAAGAAATTTTCTTAGAAAACGTGGTGATAGTTCTACCAAAACCAAGGGCAGCCATACTTCGCCAGAAATTGAGCTTCATCTCTGAGTCACGGTTAGAATTGATTAACGAGTCTAAACGCGCTCTTGCCAAATGTGCTGACTTTCCTACCGTTGGATCATTGATGTAATTAGAATGGTTATTCATTAAAAACCACTCTATTGGAAAATCACAAATCGAATCCAAAACTTTTAAATTACTTGCAACCTGTAATTTGACCAAACTCTCTAGACTAAAGTAATTTAAGTGATCTGGCGGGCATATCCAATATTCTCTATTAATAATATTTGATGTAATTAGGCTGCTTTGAAGTATCGAGAAATCATTCGGAACTGTAATAACTAAAAGACCGGCCGCGCTTAGTAAATCTGAACACTTTGTTACTAGCGCTAGAGGATCTATAACATGTTCCAGAATGTTACCTAAATAAATAACATCATAATTTTCATCCGTCTTTAATAGGACTTCCAACTCTTTGTATACATTACCTTTGACAATGTCTTTAATCAATTTAGGATTTTGCTTTCTTACCCCTTCATCACTAAAATCAAGTCCCAGCACTTTCCATCCAGCATCTTTGAAATGACTCAATAAAAAACCTTCACCACAACCTAAGTCTAAAATTTTATTCTGATTATTTGTACATGATTTTAAATTATAAATAACTGCTTGATATATAAGTTCTATCCGTAATTTCCTTTGAGTTGACTCTATTTCTGAATAAGAAGCCTGGTAAGTTCCGTGAGGATTCTGATAATATGAATTTGCATAGTAATTTTCTAACTCTTCTTCAGATGGTAATGGATCGACCCTCATATAACCAAGGTCGTCTTTAATTATTTGATATTCAGAGTGGTTTTCCACAATTTATCTTAACACTTCGAAGATATTATTTGTTTTTCTCGACATTATCATTTCATCAAGTATTATGCCTTACCAGTCTTCATCAAATAAAGGAGAATAGATGAATATTCAAGGCGTGGAGCTTGATAATCCAATTTCTCCATACGTTATTGCTGAAATGTCCGGAAATCACGGAAACAATTTTGAAATGGCTAGAAATCTATTGATACAAAGTGCTAAAGCGGGAGCAAACGCATTTAAGTTGCAAACTTATACTCCGGAATCAATGACCCTTAATAGCAAAAGGTCTGAATATATAGTTGATCAAGGCCCATGGAAAGGGCGAAATCTTTTTGAATTGTATTCACAGGGACAAACACCCAACGAATGGATTCCTGATTTAATCAAAATTGCTAATTCAAACAACATTTCTTTGTTTTCGACTCCATTTAGTCTTAAAGACGTAGACATTTTAGAAACTTTTAATATTCCAGCATATAAAATAGCTTCATTCGAAATAACTTTCATACAACTCCTGAAGCATATTGCTCAAACAGGTAAGCCTATTATTTTTTCGACAGGATTAGCGACGATTAAGGAAATTGAGTCAGCCTTAGAAACCTTATATTCAGCAGGTGCTAAAAGTATTGCTTTGTTAAAATGCACAACTTCTTATCCTGCTAAATTTGAGTCTCTTAATTTGAGTTCTATAGCGTTTTTTAAAGAAAAGTATTCGATCCCAGTGGGATTTTCCGACCACACCGTAGGAAATCTGGCAGCAGTTGCCGCGGTGAGTCATGGTGCTTCAATACTTGAAAAACACGTAAAGCTGGACGAGGACCAAACTTCTGTTGACTCAACATTTTCATTGCCAGTATCGGAATTGAAAGAGTATATAGAATCGGCAAGAAGCGCAGCACAAGCTAGCGGCGTATTGCAAGATGGTCCAACAGAAAGTGAAAGAGGATACTTAAAATACCGAAGGTCAATAATTGCATCAAGTGATATTGAAAAAGGCCAAGCAATTCGTCTAGAAAATGTTTCTATTTTACGCCCAGCCATAGGCATGGACCCAAATAAATTACCATTCGTGCTTGGGAAAAAAGCAACTAGGAAAATTGAATTTGGTGAAGGAATCGTGGAAGATCTTTTATATTGATTATAAGTTTTCTATCCAATCCACAG
>CAYRVM010000272.1:0-2128 GCA_964427575.1 uncultured Oscillospiraceae bacterium
GAGAGCATACAAAGAAAAGATGGCGAAGGAAGTCGAAAAAGCAGATTCAGAAATGCAAAATCGCTAGGAACCTATTCTAAGATTACAGCAAATTTGAATCCGACAAGCTTTATATAAGAAGAAAAAGTATTGAAAAATTTTTTAAACATTAATGGAGGAAGAAATAATGAAATTAGAAATGATATATGAAGGAAAGGCCAAGAAAGTTTATAAAACGGATAATGAAAAAGAATACATAGTGGAGTACAAGGACGACGCTACCGCGTTCAACGGCGAAAAGAAGGGGACGATACTAAACAAGGGCATCGTTAACAACACTATGTCGGCAATAATTTTCAAGATGCTTGAAAAGGGTGGGATCAAAACTCATATGGTAGAGCAGTTAAGTGAACGGGAATCTCTCGTGAAAGCGGTTAAAATTCTTCCGATTGAGGTAATCGTTAGGAACGTGGCCGCGGGGTCCTTATCGAAGCGTTTAGGCATCCCTGAAGGGACAGTGCTAAGCAAGTCAAGCGTCGAATTTTCATATAAAAATGATGCATTGGGTGATCCTCTTATTAACGATGATCATGCTATTGTTCTGGGACTTGCTACTAGCAAAGAGCTTGAGCTTCTAAAGACAAATGCATTGCGAATAAATGAACTGTTAACGCAGTATTTCCTTGGATTAGGGCTAAAACTAATAGATTTTAAAATTGAGTTTGGGCTATATGATGGCGAAATTATATTAGCCGATGAAATTTCACCAGATACTTGCAGACTTTGGGATGTTAAGACAAATGAGAAATTGGATAAGGATAGATTCAGACGAGATCTTGGCAATGTTGAAGAAGCGTATACAGAAGTTCTTGCGAGGGTCAATAAATGTGCGGAATAGTAGGAATCTATGCTCCTGGTAGAAAAGACATATCAAGAGCAGTTTATTATGGACTTCACTCGCTTCAGCATAGGGGACAAGAAAGCGCTGGCATTGCTACAAACAAGCAGGGCAGAATCGAATACTATAAAGAAATGGGCTTAGTTCAGGAAGTGTTCAATGATGAAATAATTGCAAGACTCCAAGGCGATATCAGTATTGGACATGTTAGATACTCAACTACTGGAGAAAGCTATGTCGCAAATGCAATGCCACTAGTTGTTTTCCATAGAGCCGGAAGCTTGGCGCTTGCCCATAATGGCAACCTTATTAATGCCAAGGAAATTAGAAACGAAATGCAGGACAATGGCGTAATCTTTCAAACATCCATTGATTCTGAGATTATAGCTAGTTTGATCGCTAAAAATAGCAAAGATAATGAGCTAGTAGATGCAATCGATCTTACCTTAAATCAAGTCAAAGGTTCTTTTGCTTTAGTTATAACCTTTGACAATAAGCTTGTAGGCGCTAGGGATCCCTATGGGATTCGCCCTTTATGTCTTGGGAAGATTTCTGACGGCTATGTTTTTTCTTCAGACAGTTGTATTTTTTCATTGATTGGGGCAGAATTTGTAAGAGATGTTGAGCCTGGCGAAGTTGTTGTTATAGAAAATGGTGAAGTCAAAAGCCATCGATTCACCGAGAAGAAATCCAGAGCAATCTGTGCTTTTGAATTTGTTTATTTGGCAAGACCAGATAGCGACATCGATGGAATAAATGTTTACATGGCAAGAAGCAACGCGGGTAGAATTCTTGCTAAAGAATTTCCATCTGATGCGGATATGGTAATTTCAGTGCCAGATTCTGGGACAGTTGCGGCCATAGGTTATGCAGAAAAATCAAGCATTCCATTTGGGGAAGGTTTGATTAAGAATAGATATATTGGCAGGACTTTTATTCAACCAGACCAAAGGCTAAGAGAATTAAGCGTGAAAATGAAACTTAATGTTCTTAAGGATAATGTCAAAGGTAAGAAAATAGTAATGATAGATGATTCTATAGTGAGAGGAACAACTAGTGGCAAAATTGTAAAGATGCTTAAAGAAGCAGGAGCATCAGAAGTGCATGTAAGAATAAGTTCTCCTCCAGTAGTTCATTCTTGTCATTTCGGAATAGATACCCCAAGCAAGAAAAACCTAGTGGCGGCAAATCACAGTATAAAAGATATTAAGAAGATGCTGGGGGCCGACAGCCTTGGGTATTTGAGCGTTG
>CAYRVM010000273.1:0-2114 GCA_964427575.1 uncultured Oscillospiraceae bacterium
GCACCCGTATTTTTTGCATGTATTGGACTAGAATTTAATATTGCATCCATCGATAATTATGGATTATTATTAGCTATACTAGTCGCCTCTTTCATGAGCAAAATTGGTGGTGGATTTATTGGCCTAGAAATGGCAGAAAATCTTGAAGAAGCAGGATGCAAAGTTACTTTGGTTGAAATGCTTAATCAGGTAATGGCGCCAATAGACTTTGAAATGGCTCAGCTTGTTCATGAAAATTTAAAACTCAATGGTGTTGACCTGATTCTATCCGATGGAGTTCAGAAATTCACTAGGGATGGCCAGGTTACAAAGATTCTATTGAAAAGTGGAAAAGTAATCGAAGCGGATATTGTCATATTGTCTATTGGCGTTAGACCCAATGGCCAGCTAGCAAAGGAAGCGGGACTTGAAATGAACGCTAGAGGCGGAATCATAGTCGACGACTATTTGAAAACCTCCGACGAAAACATATATGCACTCGGCGACGTAATCGAAGTTGAAGAATTTGTTGAAAAAGGCAGAACAATGATTCCGCTAGCTGGCCCAGCCAACAGACAAGGCAGAATCTGCGCAAACAATATTAGCGGCGCCTTAGAAAAATACAAAGGAACTCAAGGAACTGCAATTGCAAAAGTGTTTGATCTTTCTGTAGCCTCAACAGGTCTTAATGAAAAGTCATTGATCGCTATGGGCAAAAAATATAATAAAGACTATCTAATTGCTACCATCTATCAGAAGTCACATGCCGGATATTATCCAGGTGCAACTGCGATGGCTTTAAAAATGATATTTGATAAAAAAGGTAAAATATATGGAGCTCAGATAGTTGGGCAAGATGGTGTTGACAAAAGAATAGACACAATTGCTACTGTAATGAGACTTAACGGAACCACAGAAGATTTAAAAGACTTGGAACTTGCATATGCGCCACCGTATTCATCAGCGAAAGATCCAGTAAACATGCTTGGATTTGTTGCAGAAAATATGCTTATGGAAAAAGTAGATTTCATCAAATGGGACGAAATGGAAAGCATGGATCCAAGCACCTATATAGTATTAGATGTGACCGAGCATGTTGAAAGAGTGGCATTTGAAATGCCGAACTCCTACCATATTCCACTAGGGAAATTGAGAGAAAGAATTGGCGAATTGGACAAGTCAAAGATAATTATACCTTGCTGCGCAATCGGTGTACGTTCATACAATGCAGCAAGAATACTTGCTCAAAATGGATTTGATAAAATACTGGTTTATCCAGGTGGAACAAGTTTCTATAAATCAATTTTCCATGAAAAATTAGCAAAGATGAACGAATTAGCCACAGATGCGGCAAATAATAATGAATTTGAAGGAAAAGGAGCTGAAATCAAAATGGAAGATGCTTTAAAAACTCATGAAATAAAAGTATGTTTAACAGTAGACTGTAGTGGCATGCAATGCCCAGGCCCAATAATGAAAGTTTTCAACACAGTTAAAGAAATTAACGATGGAGATATAATAGAAGTTCGAGCAACCGACCTTGGCTTTGGCCGAGACATAGAAGCTTGGTGCAGAAGAACCGACAATACCTTGCTCAAAGTAGAAAAGAGCAGCAAGGGTGTAGTGGTGTTTATTCAAAAGGGTCTAGCGGGAAACGTACCAAGCATCCACGAAACAGCTCCTGGTACAGTATCAGCTCTTCCACAAGGAAAGACACTGATCGTTTTCAGCGGCGACCTTGATAAAGTATTAGCTTCATTCATAATTGCAAACGGAGCCGCATCAATGGGTAGACCGGTTACAATGTTCTTCACATTCTGGGGATTGAATGTCCTTAGGAAAGGTGACCAAAAGACAGTTAAGAAACCAATCATCGATGCAATGTTCGGTATGATGATGCCAAAAGGCTACAATAAACTTACCTTATCTAAGATGAACATGGGTGGTATGGGAACAGCAATGATGAAGAAGGTAATGAAAGATAAGAATGTCGACTCATTACAAGATTTAATCAAACAGGCAATGTTCAATGGAGTTAAAATCATTGCATGCACAATGTCGATGGATATAATGGGAATTACAAAAGAAGAAATTATCGATGGAGTTGAATATGCAGGTGTTGCAGCTTACCTTGG
>CAYRVM010000274.1:0-1673 GCA_964427575.1 uncultured Oscillospiraceae bacterium
GCGCTACCATACTTGCTGCCATTCTTTTCGAATCGCCTATTGCTTCAATTCTAAATGGCCTTGCATAAAACTGCTTATTTATTCTAACTGAGTAACCTGAGCATGCTATCTCAGAACTGCTAACTAGTCTTTGGCCGTTAACTGAAATGGCTTCTGCCCCATTGGCCTTAAGCTCATTCAAAACCATTAACAAGTCTGCATCATGTACTAAGACGTTATTTGGATCTTCTCCATCGAGAAGCTCCCTAGTCCCATCGTCTATTATTACTGATACCCCTTCGCCTTCTACGTCAATTGCACCGCTGAAAACTTTATAACTTTCTAATTCTTTGGAAAGTTGCTCAGTAAAAGCACTATTAGATATGTATGTATCATCGTACTTAGCAAGTTCTTCTCTTTGAGACGAAGTTAGTTTATATAAACTTTCAATTTCAGTTTTTTCACTTTCTATTGTTGTTTGCAAATCATTTATTACATTTGGTGATACGAAAAGGTGCTGTCCATCAACGAGCTTAGCAGAAACCGAAATAAAAAAGCCCACGATGACGCATATCACAAAGATAATTATTGTATTTTTATTCATTATCACAATTCCCCAGTTTATTATTCTTTCACAGGTTTAGCGTATCTAAATGCCATAACATTGCTATATCTTGGAATACTTACTTCTTCTGATTTCATTATTTCTACGCTGAGGCTATATCTGCTTTTCATTTGTTCTACAATTCCAAATCTTATTGTCAACGTAGCTTCAATAGTGTCGGGATTTCCAATAGCTTTAATAATATATGGAGGTGCAGTGGGAACTCCATTAATGTTAACATTTTCGCCAGCAAGACTAATTTCTGTATTAGTAATTATTCTCTGTCCATTGATTGAAATAGCTTCCGCTCCAGCATCCTTGAGTTTGTTTACGAAACCAAGTAGCAACTCATAGTTGTACATAATTACGCTATATTTTTCGCCATCCAAAACTTCAACAATTGGATCATCTATTGTAACTTCGACTCCAGGGCCCTTGACATCCAAAACTCCAGCAGCCATTTTGTATTTTTCCAAGTCTGCTACCATCTGTTCTGAAACAACGTCACCTTCAGATTTACTTTTCTTTATATCTTCAAGTTGTTGTTCTAAAGCATTTAATTCTTCTAAGATAATTTCCTTATCGGCTCTTACTTTCTTTAACTCGGCTACGTAACCTTGTGCCTTAGCAAGAGGAATTAGACCACCTGGGTCTGCACCCTGGGTTGTAGAAATTTGAATAGAAATAACCAGACCTATCAATAGGGCTAAAAATCCGACTAAAATAACTCCACCATATTTTTTCATTTTGATTCTCCTTATTCTGGTATTGGGCTAAATGAAAAATATCCATCATCGCCCATTGTAATCTGGCCTCTTTCGATTCCCTTTTTATATAAATCATATATAACATCATTTAATTGAGGCATATTGTTTGCTAATACATCCGGTGCTGCTTGGCATATAAGGCTATCATATATGTAAGCTTTGACTACAACACTAGATACTTTTATCTTCTTAAAGTACATTTCTTGCTCATTCATTTTCTGTAGCAATGTTATCGTTGATGTCATCATTGCATTTTCTTCAACTTGTATAGGAGTTCCTGGTTCAATCTTAATTATCGTAACTCCTTCGATTGAAGTAAGCTT
>CAYRVM010000274.1:1683-2101 GCA_964427575.1 uncultured Oscillospiraceae bacterium
CGATAATAATTGTTAACTATAATGTCCGGTATTTCTTAGAACAATGCCTTCATTATCGATGATAATGAAATCTTCCCGATATGTAAGATAAGCTGCTTCAACTCTTTCTAGAACGTCAATATTTATTTTCCCTGGTAGCCTTCTAGATACCTTTGCATTTTTTATATATGGATCTAATAGAAGTTTCTCTTTCATTTTGCTAGTACGACTCGCAAATATATTGCCGCCAGTCTTAGCCCCTGCGATGTTTACTATTTGCTCTTTTGTATAATAACTGCTATTTTCAACCGTAATTTCTTGTATATCAAATACACTTGAACTAAGGAATAAATATAGTAAGAAAGAAAAACTTATAAGTAAAATTAATCTTAGCAGGTAGTTTTTCTTTTTTCTTTTTTTCTTTCTTGGTGGTCTCTGT
>CAYRVM010000275.1:0-255 GCA_964427575.1 uncultured Oscillospiraceae bacterium
TTGGCCTTTCCTTATCATCAGATACTGTGGCAACATAACCAAGCGGCTTATTTAGAACTATATATACGAACTTTGAATCTAGTTTGATGTTGATTCCATTAACTGAAACCTTGTCTTCAGGATTTACAATATAACCTAGTTCTTTTACTACTTGGTCATTTATTCTAACTTTACCCGCTGAAATTAAGTCGTCAGCTTTTCTTCTTGATGTTATACCGCATTGTGCGATGTATCTATTTAATCTCATATTTGCCC
>CAYRVM010000275.1:285-2083 GCA_964427575.1 uncultured Oscillospiraceae bacterium
AGAAATCTGTTGGAAAGCCAGATTTGATATTTCTTCTTCGTTGTGCACTGCATTTTCAATATCTTCAATATCAGGTAATTCATCCAAAGTTTTATAACCAAAATTTTGGAGGAATTCAAATGTAGTGCCATACAAAATAGGTCTACCGATTCCACCGGATCGCCCTACTTCAGCAATTAAAACTTTTTTTGTCAGCCCTTCAAGAACTCTATCGCACTTAATACCTCTGATTGCTTCAATTTCACCTTTGGTTACAGGTTGCTTGTATGCTATAATTGCTAAAACTTCCAAGGCCGCTTGTGAAAGTCTTTTTTCCTTAGAAGGAGTACAAAGTCTTTCGATATATTCATTGTTCTCTGCAGCGGTTGCAAATTGGAATTTTTTTTCGGTTTCAATTATTCTAATTCCTCTGCCTTCTTGCTCATACTCTTTTTCTAGCTCCTTGAAATATCCATAAGCTTCTTTAAAATCAATATTAAAAACCTCTGCGGCTACTTTTGCATCCAAAGGTTCTCCCCAGACAAACATCATTGATTCAAATGCGGCCTTAATTGTTTTCTTGCTTGTCATTCTCAAATTACCTCTTTCTCAATATCATTTTCATCATCTTTTGACTTTATGCTTGTTAGGAAAATTTCTCCGAAATTGCTGTTTTGAGTAACTTTCAGAGATTTTAATCTTATCAATTCTAAAATTGAAACAAATGCAATTATCACTTCGTATTTATCTAATGGGTCGCTTATTATTTGAGCAAATGTCACTTTCTTGTTTTGTTTGATAAGTGTTCTGATTTCTTTCATCTTGTCTTCAACGCTTGTTTTTTCTCTATATACTTTTGTATATTGTTTTGTGACCTCTTCAATCTTTTTCTTCTTCTGAATGAACAAGTTGAAAGCTTTAACAAATTGTCCAATATCTAAGTCTAAATACTCGTCAGTTTCTTTAGTAAATCTCGTTAAATCCTCCATCGGCTTAAAGTGAATCTTTAGCATCTCCTCTTCACTCGACTCAAGATTCATGGAAGCTTGCTTAAATTTTTTATATTCAATTATCCTCTGGACCAATTCCGCTCTAGGATCCTCTAACGTTCCCTCTTCTCCTTCAAGCTTTGGCCTAGGTAGAAGCATCTTGGATTTAATCTCAATCAATGTAGCTGCAAGCACCATGAATTCACTTGCCACTTCAATGCTGTATCTATCCATTATCTGAATATGCTCAATATATTGCTCGGTAATCTCAGATATTTTAATATCGTAGATGCTCATTTCTGCATTCTCGATTAAATATACGAGAAGATCAAATGGGCCTTCGAATATATCTAGTTTTACTTTATACGTCATTATTATCTCCAAAGTTGAAATTTTAGGGCAAATATAGATTTTGCCTTGATTATTATATCATTGATGGGTTATTAAGGGCATTTTATTTATATTACAGGATTAATTAACTTTATGCTTTTGATTTAAGCATTTCGGCGAGAGTCTTTTCATATGGCGGATAGCAAATTCCCTTTTCTGTTATAATTGCTGTAATAAATTTATGATCGGTAACATCGAAAGCTGGGTTATAAGTATTTACTCCTTCTGGAGCCATATTCTCCTTATACCACATTTTATATATCTCTTCTCCGGATCTTAATTCAATCTCAATATCTTTTCCAGTTTCAGTTTCCAAGTCAATCGTAGAAATTGGCGCATGCACGTAAAGTGGGATATCGTATTCCTTTGCTAGAATTCCCAAGCCTAATGTGCCTATTTTATTTGCCGTGTCGCCATTTCTTGCAACTCTGTCACACCCG
>CAYRVM010000276.1:0-2071 GCA_964427575.1 uncultured Oscillospiraceae bacterium
GTATCTTACTTGGTTCAGCCACCGGCACCGCTCTTGCAGCCTTAATGCCACCCGAAATCCTTGACTCATGGGGCTGGCGAATTCCATTTTTACTTGGATTAGTCATTGGAGTTGTAGGCCTATTACTACGAAGAAATATTGAAGCGAAAAATGAAGTCACGGTTGAACAAAAACAACCCATCATAGAAACAATCGAATGTTACCGTCCCCTGCTGGCTCGACTTGCCGGACTCTCTGTCTTCAATGCCGTGACATTTTATTTAATCTTTGTATATTTAGTCAGTTGGCTTCAGTTAGAAGATAAGATGGGGCAAGAAGTTTCTCTTGAAATCAATACTATCAGCATGATCATAGTTATCCCGGTCATGATTGCTGCAGGCGTTCTATCTGATCGCATTGGTCGAAAGCCTTTATTGATAGGAACTGTAATTGCCGCAATCTTCTTTGCTTATCCATTGTTTAATGGTATGCATCACTCGAGTCAAGTCATTGTCCAGTTGTGCCAACTTGGTTTTGCTGTACTGATTGGGATATATCTTGGGTCTTCCCCTGCTTTGATGGTTGAAACTGCCCCAGCACATATTCGCACTACTTCGGTTGCGCTAGGCTTCAACTTAAGCCTTGGAATAGTTGGCGGACTTACACCCTTAACTGCCACTTGGTTGGTTAATCAGACCCATAGCGCTATTGCACCCGCATTTATGATTATTGCTGCTGCCCTCATATCACTTGTCGCCCTATTGTTCATGAAAGAAACTTACAAACAAAATTTGTGATTTATTATTGGAATAAGTCCTTAGCAATATGTAGGCTGGTCCTCAATCAACTTATGGCATCATCATTAGTATGTCTAGCAAACTATATGAATCGTTTCTCCAAAAAAATCCTAGCCCTCAGGAGCGTTTCGATATAGGGAAATCAATTCGTAAACAGATAAGCCGCTCTTCAATTGCTGAATTTAAAATCACAAATCAGCGTCAATCTCCGATTGACATTTTGCTTGAACAGGCAAAAACCCGAATTCCAGAATACATTCCCATTCGGCATGCTCGTATGGCGGTCGATCCATTCGCCTTCTTTAGGGGCGGTGCTGCCATTATGGCTAATGACTTAAATGGCCTACCAAGCCCGCCAATTAAAGTTCAGTTATGTGGTGATATGCACGTTAGTAACTTTGGTTTCTTTTCTACCACCGAGCATCAATTAGTCTTTGGCATCAATGATTTTGATGAAACTCTTCCTGGGAACTTTGATTGGGATCTAAAACGGCTTGCAGCAAGTGCAATGATTGCTTCCCAGTTACTAGGACAAGATCAAGTCTATGGGGAAATGATTATCCGAAATATTGCTGCTGCATATCGCAATAATCTCCATCACTATGCAGCCATACCATTTATAAATGTAAAGCGTAGTTATATTGATGAAAAAGCTCTAGTCAGTGCTGCTGCCAGTCATGCCAATCCTGTTAGTCAAAAATATTTGCAAAGACTACTGAATAAGGCGCGAAAAAATAATAATCGAGGTCTTATTGGGAAAATAACAGAAGTAACTTCTATGGGTATGCGCCTAATTGAACAACCGCCACTAATTGAGCACCTAACACTCTCTGTCCATGGAGAAAATATAGCGATGCTTAGTGATCAAGGCCTAAACGCTTACATCAAGTCTTTAGCAGAAGATCGTAAGGATTTATTATTACGCTATAAATTGATTGATTCCGCACGTAAAGTTGCAGGCGTTGGCAGTGTGGGTACTTCATGTTGGGTTTTGTACTTCGAAGGTCGCGATGTGAGTGACCCACTTTTTCTGCAAACAAAACAGGCACAAAAATCTGTGCTAGCTCCCTTTTTTCCAAGTACACAGTTTGCTTCAGAAGGAGAGCGTGTTGTGCGAGGACAATCCATAATTCAAGGCGCTCCAGATCTTTTCTTAGGTTACGGAAAGACTGCTGAGCTAGAGTTCTATATGCGGCAATTGCGGGATATGAAGGGTGGTATCTTAGTAGGTGGTGATGGCATCAATAGCAAAGTATTTCCTGATTTTGCGAAGTTATTTGGGTGGGCCTTAGCCA
>CAYRVM010000277.1:0-2064 GCA_964427575.1 uncultured Oscillospiraceae bacterium
ATAATGATCATATTAGTGAGTGTTATATTAGTCGATAACTTTGTTCTCTCTAAATTTTTAGGAATTTGCCCATTCCTTGGCGTATCGAAAAGGCTCGACTCAGCTTTAGGAATGAGCATGGCTGTTATCTTTGTAATGGCTCTTTCTACTTTTGTAACATACCCGATTTTCTATTACTTCCTAGTTCCATATAATATCCAGTATCTTCAAACGATAGTGTTTATTTTAGTAATAGCTGCTCTAGTTCAGCTTGTTGAAATTGCGTTGAAACGATATATCCCAATTTTATATAGATCTTTAGGTGTATATTTGCCTTTGATAACAACAAACTGTGCTGTTCTTGGAGTTACATTGCTTAATATAGATAGCTCATTTACTTTTGTTCAAGCGATGTTTAATTCAATTGGCGCTGGACTTGGCTTTATGTTGGCTATGGTCTTGTTTTCTGGGGTACGTCAAACTATGGAGCATAGCAATATACCTGTAGCATTCAAAGGAATTCCTTCGGTTTTAATCGCGGCTTCCATCGTATCAGTATCATTTATGGGTTTTAGCGGAATTGTTGAAGGCTTATTTAAGTAGGAGGAGTATTTAATGATTAATTATATAATGCCAATTGTTATAGTCTTAAGCGTTGGACTTCTTTCAGGAATTGTTCTAACCCTTGCTGCAAAGTTTATGGCAGTAGAGGTAAATGAAGCTGTAGCAAAAGTTTTAGAAGCTTTGCCAGGCGCAAATTGTGGTGCCTGTGGATTTGCAGGTTGTGAAGACTACGCAAAAAATTTAGTTGAGAATAAAATGGTAAAGGCTAATCTTTGTACTCCAGGCGGAGGCCCTGTTTCTATGCAAGTTAGCAATATTTTGGGAATTGAATTTGAAGCAGTTGCTGGAAAGTATGCAGTAATGGCATGCTCAGGAACTTTGGATAAAACAAGCTATGTAATGGATTTTCAAGGGCTCGCTTCATGCCAGGCCAATAAAATGTTTTACAGGGGCCGTGTGGCCTGTTCTATGGCTTGTTTAGGCTATGGAGATTGTGAAAAGGCTTGTGAATACGGTGCCATTAGGATGGAAAACGGAATTGCTATCATCGATAGATGTAGATGCGTAGGATGTGGTCAATGTGTCAAGCGATGTCCAAACTATCTTATTTCAATAATCCCATCTGAAAAAAGAATTTATGTAGCCTGCAGTTCAACTGATTCTGGATCTTTGACCCGCAAAAACTGTAGTGCTGGATGTATAGGCTGCAAAAAATGTGAAAAAGAATGTGCGTTTGATGCAATAAAAGTTAGTGGGAATGTAGCGAAGATTGATTACTTAAAATGTACCAACTGTGGAAAATGTGTTCCTGTCTGTCCAGTTGCCGTAATCAAAACTATGAGATAAGTTAGTCTATTAATGCACTATACTTATTTGCTTTAAAACAGATGTCAAAATTACAGATTGATTTATAAGGGCAATAGCTGCATGCAGTCGTATTGCTCTTTATTTTTTTAGGATTTATTTCAACTTTTCCCTCGATCATTGCCTTGCAAATAGTTTCTATCTTTTGCTCAACTCCCTGCTGAAGCTTTGCAAGATCCTCGCTGCTTAGCAAGTTATTGTTCTCGCTGATTTCCCCGTCTTTTTTCCTGAATGCCGGAATAATTTTTGATGATCCTATAAAATCGCCATCGATTGAATCAATTAAATCCGTTTCGCCCAGCATAACTCCATCCATTTTATACTCTTTTTTTATTTTTTCAGATATCAGTGTTTTACTATCAGAGTTTTGAGTTTCACTTTCTTCTGTATCGCTATTACCAAGCTTAGTCATATCGATAAGCGGTTTATCTAAAGAAAAATAGAATGCCGCTCCAGGTTTAAGATTGAGACTTTCCGATGCTGCTTTTAGATATAAGAGCAGTTGGACTCTGATACCACCCAATGCTTCATCTTGGCTATATTTATCTGACCCTGATTTATAGTCAATAACTTTTACGTAATTTTCTTTTTCCCCTTTTACAACGTCTACTCTGTCAATCTTTCCTTCTATGAATAGTTTATCATCCCCGAGGTCAA
>CAYRVM010000278.1:0-2044 GCA_964427575.1 uncultured Oscillospiraceae bacterium
CATAAGGGGGCAGAGCCACCTGTGGGAAGCGACAGCGACGTCGGAGGTTCGAATCCTCCTAGAACCTGAAAAGGCACGAGCTGTATAAAAAACAGCATGCTATGCTGTTTTTAAGCGAGTGGTCCGTAGTCGAAAGGCAAGGACGGTAGGCGCGTAAGCGACTGCGAAATCCTCTCGTGGAATTGTTGAGCTATCGTGAAGCTTCTATTGGATGCCGTCAGGTGTCAAATATCTGCTCATTATAGTGGCTACTTCGGCCCTAGTTGCATAATTCTGAGGGCCAAAACTTCCATTAGGATAGCCCGAAATATATTTTTTCATAGTAGCAAACATAACGCCTTCATTGGCCCATTCGCTCATTTTTTCTAAATCCGTATAGTGCAATTGTATAGCCCACATTCCGACTGGTCCAGTTCCATTATAGGTGCAATAATTTGTCAGCATTGTTGCAATTTGTTCTCGACTTATTGCAGAGTTTGGTTCGAAGTTCATACCTGTTCCTGAAGCTATACCGTTTTCAGCTGCCCACTCAACGTATCCGCCATACCACGTGTTCATATCTACATCTTTAAATTTCGATTCAGTGTATGAGGATATATCAACGGCACTTGCTCTTCCAAGAACAGTAACAAACATTCCTCTGGTCATTACCGCGTCAGGTTGAAATACGGTTTCAGAAATACCTTCAAATAATCCCGCATCAACTGAATCTGCAATTGACCTTTTAGCCCAATGAGAAGCGACATCTTTGAATGGAGTAAGCATTACATCAAACCTGCCTTGTGCCTTCATATATTGATTGCCTACAGTTCCATTTAGAGCCGTTTTGACGTATTCCTCCAGTGCTTCATCCAAAGCTCCGAATTCTCCAGTCTTGGGATATTTGGCAAACATTGTATAACCATCTCCCCCGGCATATGTAAAGTCATTGGTTGCCATGGTGTATGTTCCCTTAAAGTCAAGGGGTTTGCCATTAATCATTACGTTTTTGACACGATTAGTATCCAGGTACGTGTGAACTTCATAATCCATTCCTGCCACCTGTGGCAAGCCACCATTGGCTGCTGGCAAAGTTCTTGTCCCATGCTGTAATGCCTCAAGAATATCAGAACCTTTAATATCAAAGGTTACCACTGTGTTGCCAAAAGGAAAAACAGAATTAATTTCACCATACGTGATATCTCCAATTTCTAGTGATTTTCTTATTCCACCGCCATTTGTCAGTGCAACATCAGCTCCGGACACATACTTCAATGCATCTGCAGCCAGATCTCCAAGGTTAGTTTCTTTGGTTCTGACTCCTGGATCTCTGTTTCCGTCAAGTTTAACGGAAGTTTTCGCAACCACTATATCTAAAAGGGGCTTTATATCTGCCATCTTGTTTTCAATGAGTGATTTGACCTGGGCATCATCTTTAACTTCAGTAATTAAAGATGCCTCCATACTGGTGCCGTCAATTACGATTTTCCCGATGGCCTTAAATTGATTACCTGTCTGTGCCAAAAGCACATCGTTTCCAGATTTGTCTTTCACAATTTCTCCCGCTTCAAAAGTCGTGTGGCTATGCCCGTCAATAAATATGTCGAGTCCAATCAACTGGCCTATCAGGTCAGTAGCCCGATAGGGAGCACTTTCAACATCTACGCCCAAGTGACCCAACGCTATAATATAGTCGGCCCCATCAGCTTCCATCTGGTCAATTTGGCCTTGTACTTGGGTTGCCAATTCTTTCTCATTGAACTGATAACCGGCTACGTTTAAAGGGTTGGTTTTAGTCGAGGTCTCTGGTGTGGAAATACCAATAATTCCAATCTTTTTATCCCCAGCAATATACGTTTTTGATGCTGTGAAAACAGGGGATTTATTCATATCCGTGAAATTAACGGAAAGTAAATCAAAATTCATTTTTTTAGATAATTCAATTAGTCTTGTCGTCCCCTAATTAAAATCATGATTCCCCGGGCCCATTGCATCATATCCAACCGCATTCATAATTTTAACCATATTTTCGCCTTGGGATAAGTTGGCAATAGGATATCCATTG
>CAYRVM010000279.1:0-2037 GCA_964427575.1 uncultured Oscillospiraceae bacterium
CTTATCGTCGGGTATAAATGATTTGAAATGTTGCTTAATTGGGTTTGAACAACTATTTATTGATGCTTTATTTATAGAGTCTGTCAATATCTTATTCCATAAGAATCCACTATTAACATACGAATTAAACTTGTCTATGTAAATATCATTGCTTGTTCTGATATTTTCATTGCCTTTAAGCAAAATTACTGCACCTAATCTGTTCCTTTCATCATTGAATCTCTTTTCATCAAATTCATTTTCATCATTTAAAAATTGCTCATAAATCTTTTCATTTCTCGCATACATATGCTCAATATGATAGCCATAAGCCGGTCGGTTTCCACTATGAGTAATATAGTGTAAGTTTTCGTGAGCATGTGTTGGCTCAAATAATATGTCAGCTAGGAACCTATCAACACGAGCTAAAATATAATTTGTAAAACGACCATCAATTCTTGCTTTTTCAAAATATTTATAGTCGAAAACTTCATTAAATGAATTAATTGGAATACCTTTTTCTTGCAAGTATGGTACAGTGATATTATCGAAAACAGAGGATATTTCAGATAGGTGCTTATTTCGTAATTGACGATTCAAATCATATACAAGCTTTTGCATATCATTATTATCGTAAGTTCCGGTCAACCTTGACATTGAATAGAATTGGTCAAATTTTCTTGCAACTAAACTTATTTTCGCTTGTTTCTCTGGGTCGTTGAATTTTAATGCTGAAAGGATTAGAAGCATTTGTTGGTTTTGTTCATTAGCATAGTTTGATTCTAAACTAATATCAGTTCCAGACTTAGCCATATTCAAAACTTCAAGATATGTTTTGTAGAAAAACTTCAAATCATTCTTGATAAATCTTTCAATTCGAGTTGGATTGCTTCTATCTAAATCTCGAATAATTCTATCGTTTGATAATAAATTACGGTGATATTTGCCTGCAAAATTTTGATATTGGCTTTGATTGTCAGCATACTTTGCCCTAAAATACGTTCTAAAAAATTCATCAACGTTTTGATAATTTTTATCAAGGTTGAAGAAATCTTTTAAAGCAGCATTCCATATAGTGTTACATGTTTCCTTTACATCGGCTTCAAGTACTCCCAACAACATACCTTTCAGAACCTCATGGGGTTCAAGTTCTTTACCCCTGTCATTTGCAGTTTCAAATATCATTGCAACATCTTCTTTATTCTTTATAACTTGCTCAATGATAAGAACTTTCTCTAATAAAAAATAGATGTAATAACAATACTTCGTTTTATCAAATTCCGATTCTTTGAAGAAATATTTATCGAAATACTTCGATATTATTTCAAAGTTATTAATCAAATTAGCTTGAGTTATATTCGTAATTTCACTTGAAGCAATTTCTTCTTTATCAAAAATTTTCCTGATGATAAGATTACGGTCTTCGTTTGATATTTTAAAATGCTTTTCGCTGGCCATATCTTCTTCGTAAATCCTCTCACCGATAAACTTTGGAATATTTATCCCTGTATCATTTCCAATACCTATGTGATAAAGCTTGATTAATAATAAAAGAAGAGTAGTAAGCCTTTGTTGACCATCTACAATGTACATTAAACTACCCTGCTCGTTTAGCATAATAGTATTCAGAAAATAAGCTTTAAAGTTTTCCTGAACATCTTTCAATATGAACTTTAACTCATCACCAGAATATTTCTTTTTAGACCTTGTGTTGTTTTCAAAACGCAATTCCAAATCCCAAAGTAGTTGTGAAACAATTTTATAATCTTTCTCATCGCTCCAACGATAATCTCTTTGATAAACATCCAAACTATATGGGTCATGCTTCCCGAAAATGTAGTTCAAATCACGTTCCTCTACGTCAATTAATTTTGCCATAACATTATTGTTTTTTTATTCAGTTACTTTAATTTTTCCCGTTACAACATCGTTTATCAATGTTTTCCTTAGCTGAGTTAGTTTGTTGATTTGCTCACCAATATTAGTAAGTACGGTGTCAATTTGGGTGGTTTTTTCATTCAGGTAATTTGCAATAGCTGTTTGCTCTTCAAATGGTGG
>CAYRVM010000280.1:0-1993 GCA_964427575.1 uncultured Oscillospiraceae bacterium
TTTCCCGACGTCTTTACCGCTGGTATAGATTTTGCTCCTGTTGTAGCCTTTGCAACTGGCACGGCTTTTGCTCCTGCAGCATCCTCAACTTCTAGCTTTGAGCCCGTAGCAACTTTAACTTTTGCTTCTGGCTTTGCCGCCGCAACTTTAACTTTTGTCGCCGCTTCTGTTTTTGCCTTTAGCTCGTCACGTTCAGCTAAGGCTTCGTCCGCCTTCTTGAAAATCGCCTCAAGAAGCTCTTCCTTTTTCAAGCTCTCATACCCTTCAATTTCTATGGCCTTAGCAATCTCCCTTAGATCGCCGACCTTTTTCTTTTTCAGTATTTCTTTATCCATTTTCCCACCTTACTTAAAATATTTTAATAATTTACAATTAATTAATTTCTACAATATAAACTCCATCGCAAATTAAGTTGACAGCGCTCCCTACTTTTGGAGCTTTGATGATATTCGTAGAGGTATTCATAAAATACATCAACTCGCTTGAATTTATTTTTACAGTCACCTGAGTCAATGCCCCAGACAATTGATTTACTTCCATAGTTGTCCCAGCAAATCTCAGCTGGTCTGATTGAATTAAAACTTGAGTTTTCCATGAGTCGCCACTCAATTCCTCTTGAGTCGAAAAGGCGCCGTAAGAGATTATTGCGCGGCTCCCAGCTTGAAGATCCACCAAACCTTTTCCAAGAACTTGCCCGTTCACGATGATGTCGGTGCTAGGATAAATCTGTATTATCTTGCTTGATCCATCCGCGAGTGCAAGGTAGATTTTGCCGTTGGAGGTTTTGCCATCGCCTATTGCCTTTGGGCTATCCACTGAGATTACAGTGCCTGCCCATGAGTTTGATAGCTTGTCTATGTTGATCAGGTTGCCTGCGTTTGTGGTCTTTAGCTTATATATTCTATTTGCAATTGCTGCAAACTCTACTCTCTTGATTTCGCTCTTCGGTAGGAAGTTGCCTTCCGTGTTTCCCTTCATGATGTCCATTCTGTATAGGAAATCAATGTATGGAACATTGGAGGGGGAGATATTGTTCAAATCGTTAAAAGGCAATGTGTAAGCGGGCATTAATTTTAGGTCGATTGCCTTAGCAACCCAAACCCCGGCTTCTTCTCGGCTAGCCTTGATTGGCATTAAATCCGCGGTGACAAAATCGGTCAATTCTGCGGTTGTGATAATATTGTACTTTAGGAAATAGGCGATTTGCTTTTGCGCCCAGAGAGAAATTAGATTTGTTTCGAATTCTTGTGTATAAAAGGAAGAAAAATCTTCGTTGCTTTTAAGTTGATTTGAAGCTGCCAGGGCCCTATAAATCATCACCATGGTCTCTTCTTTTGAGACCGAGTTTTCCGGCATGAAGGCCTTGCTCCCGTCGTACAGGACATAACCGTTTACGATTCCATTCTGCGCTGCAGAGTCGATATCTAAAACTCCCCAGTGGTCTCTCGGCACATCCGGGAAATCACTCGAGTCAAGTCCGTAAGCTGGTGCGACCAGAAAAGTTGAGAATGCCAAGAGCATTAGCATGATTGTTATACCAACGCGATTTATATTCTTGCACAAATCTTCAAATCCGCTACTTATGCTGATTCCATTTCTCGTGCTCATTTCTAGCTTAATTCTCGTTTCGCTCATCCCACTCATCTTATCCAAGCCACCAATCCTAGTTCCCATTCGTCACCGCGGGCGCTGTCGTATCCGTCGCTGGCTGAATCGAATAAATCTCGTTGATCATAGCCGCAGTGTCTTCCGCGCTGGCAAACCAGTATGAAGCCCCGTTTGCCAAAGCTGGCGTCCCTGGAGTTAGATATGTAGTTATGCTGTCCCCGCTTAGTCCTATTGCTTTCGTGGCAATTTTTGTCGCCATTCCTAGGGTGATATCCGAATCCGTATTATCTATCACTGTTTTCACTATGCTAGGTAAATTCAAGCCCATCATTTGTTTGAAGGCCGACTTTATAAATTCCTGCTGAGCCCGAACTCTACCAATGTC
>CAYRVM010000281.1:0-1956 GCA_964427575.1 uncultured Oscillospiraceae bacterium
AAAAATAAGTGAAATTGGAAAAATAAAAGTAGATCAAGTTGCTATCGGAAGCTGCACAAATTCTTCCTTCATGGATATGATGAAAGTAGCAAATATTCTTAAAGGTAAGACCGTACATCCTGATGTAAGCCTGGTAATTGCCCCAGGTTCAAAACAGGTACTAAATATGCTGGCTCAAAATGGTGCTTTGGCAGATATGGTTGCTGCAGGTGCAAGAATTTTAGAGTCAGCTTGCGGACCATGCATTGGTATGGGTCAAGCACCTAAATCCGATGCAATTTCGCTTAGAACTTTTAATAGGAATTTTGAAGGAAGAAGTGGAACATCTTCTGCACAAGTATACCTTGTAAGTCCTGAAGTTGCTGCTGCAAGTGCTATAACAGGCGTATTTACTGATCCTAGAGAGCTTGGCGAAGCACCTAATGTCAAAATGCCTGCAGAATTTCTTGTTAATGATAACATGGTAGTCGCACCTGCACCTGAAGGGCATGAGGTTGAAGTAGTTAGAGGTCCAAATATTAAGCCTTTCCCAATTAACTCTGAATTAAAAAGCATAGTAAAAGGAAAAACACTTATAAAAGTTGGAGATAATATAACTACTGACCATATAATGCCTTCTAACGCAAAGCTTCTGCCCTTCAGTTCAAATGTGCCATATCTAGCGGAATATTGCCTTACACCTTGTGATCCTGATTTCCCAAGGCGCGCAAAAGAAAATGGTGGGGGATTCATAGTAGGTGGCTCAAACTATGGTCAGGGTTCAAGCCGCGAACATGCAGCATTGGCACCATTACAGCTTGGCGTTAGAGGAGTTCTTGTTAAATCATTTGCTCGTATTCATGTGGCAAACCTAATAAACTCAGGCATATTACCCATGACTTTTGTTAATGAGGCAGATTATGATATGATCGACCTTGAAGATGAGCTTGAAATTGCTGATGCAAGGTTACAAGTTAAAACTTGTAATGAAGTCATAGTTAGAAATTTATCAAAGAGCATAGATATTAAAGCTAAATTGGCATTATCTGAAAGACAAGTAGAAATTGTGCTTGCAGGTGGATTATTGAATTATACCAGACAACAAAGCATATAGTAATATAAGCGTTAGCACTCCAAAGGAGGAGAGCATAAAATGGCAAGACTTGAGAATGAAGAAATAGATAACACCAATTCGCTAAGAGGTCGAGTATTTTCTCAGTTGGAAAATGATATTCTAAATGGGAAATATCAAATTGGCGATAGCCTAATAGAAACAAAGCTTTCAGACGAGCTTGGGGTTAGCAGGACGCCTATAAGAGAAGCTATACGCCAACTTGAGCACGAGGGTTTGGTGCAGGTTATACCAAATAAGGGAGCAATAGTAAAAGGTGTGTCGCTTCAGGATATTGAAGATATCTATACTATCAGGATGATGATAGAAGGGCTTGCAGCAAGATGGGCAGCAGAAAAAATTACATCGGAAGAACTTGACGAATTAAACGAAGCTGTTGACTTGGAAGAATTTTATACTGGTAAAAATGATATTGAGCATTTGCTAAAATTTGATTCGAGATTTCATGACATAATATTTAAAGCAAGCAAAAGTAAGCCGCTTATGCACATGCTAAGCACCTTTCATCATTACGTTCAGAAAGCTAGAAATATGTCAATAAGTTCACCTGGAAGAGCGCAGAAGGTTCTCGATGAACACAAAGCAATTTTACAAGCAATTGCTAAACATGATTCTGAAACAGCAGAAAGGCTTACTACTGAGCATGTAAGAAATGCAAGTATTAATATTCTTAGCAAATATAAAAACATGGAGATTTAACTTAAACCTATAAACCTATAAACATATAAACCTATAGCCTTATAACCCTTAAACCGTAAGTTACAAAACATAAAACAATAAACCCAATACATTAAAATTTTAATTCAAGAGGAGGATTTATTATGGATTTTTGTCAATCAGAAAAA
>CAYRVM010000282.1:0-1180 GCA_964427575.1 uncultured Oscillospiraceae bacterium
TTTAGTATTTTCATGTACCACTTTACTTGCCTTGTGAGGGTATCTCACTATATTCGTAATATCATAGTAAAATTTTACAAGAGGGAATACTCGATGAGAGTGATGAAAAGGGAACATATATTCGTACAGGAAATCTTATAAGACTAATACCCTCCACTAGTGCTGGATGCTTGCCATTCCTAGGTGGTATTTTATTGCTATCGTTTTTACTATCTTTGTTGCTGCCGTTGTTGGTACCGTTTGCACCATTACTGTGGGGATAATTCAGATACCGTAACGAGATACGAGGGAAGTAAAGTGGCGGAATTTTCTTAGGTTTATTTCCTTTTTGTATCTATGTTATATACTGTTATGTATTCTTCTTTGGCTATTTGAGAAATTATGCAAATCGCAAACGTAAAAGTAGTTATATAGAGCACATGTCCGAAAGCTATTATGCCAAGGTAAAAGCATATTTCTGAACAACTTTCTAAAATGGAGATTATTATGACAGAAATAATTGTCGCAATTTCACTTGGCATATGCCTTTCAGCCGCATGTGGGCTGAGAATCTTCCTTCCTTTCCTTATCGCAAGCATTGCAGCAAAGTGTGGCCTTATAGAACTTAAAGATAGCTTTCATTGGATTGGTTCCTGGCCCGCTTTGATTGCATTTGCAACAGCCACAATTACTGAAATTACTGCTTTTTATTTACCATGGTTGGACAACTTCCTGGATTCAATAGCAACTCCTGCTGCAGGCATTGCTGGCACAATCATTACAGTTGCGGTAATGCCATCTGATAACTCGACTTTATTAAGCTGGTCTTTAGGAATAATATGTGGAGGTGGGGCGGCAACTGCTATACAGCTGACTACAGTGGCGGCAAGGGCAACATCAACTTTGACAACAGGAGGGCTGGCAAATCCTATTGTTTCTACTATGGAATTGGCAGGGGCATCCATAATATCAATTCTGGCGATATTTATTCCTATTATTATTGTTGTATTTGTGCTTCTGATTATTGCATTAGGGATATTTTATATCTCCAAAAAGGGGATAGATATCTTGAGAAAACCAAAAGCTGTGTAGTCCTTTGCGGTGGCGTTTGCAGGTAGTTTGTCGGCAAACATCTCTGGCATGACCTTCCAAATCCAGTAAGGAAGGCCATTCGTCGCCTCACCGCCGATCGAGCCATATC
>CAYRVM010000282.1:1190-1944 GCA_964427575.1 uncultured Oscillospiraceae bacterium
GATATTTTATATCTCCAAAAAGGGGATAGATATCTTGAGAAAACCAAAAGCTGTATAATGGATTATTTATCTCTGACAAAAGACATAAAACTTAATACTATCAAATTTATTTATATTTCGTTAAAGCAATCCCTTATTTAAATTAAGACATGCTCAATTCCTACCACCGTACGATGGATAAAATAAGCTTCAACTCACTTATGAAGAATGAGTTGAAGCTTTTATAGCCATCTATATCTGATTATATTTATCTATTAATTTTTTCAAAATACTTTCGACCTTTTCAGCATCTGTTTCGTCAAGTTTTTTCCCTTCAATTATAGAGCGTTTTATTTCTATGCCACTTGCCATCCCGCCTATTTCATAAATACCCAGAGACAATGTTTTATTCAAATAATAATAAATAAAAGCTATTGCTCCGCCAATAACTGTCATAATCCCAAAAGTCGGAATACCAAGTAAAATACCTAAGACGAAAAATATGGCTAAGCTTTCTTTCCATGGCTTAGAATAGCCATAATATACAGAACTGATTTTAGCTAAAGGAATAGACTTGTAAAACCTTCCAGACCAAGAGCCTGATTCAAAAATAAACAACTTATCAGAAATTCTTATAGAAACGGTAGGTTCGATACCTACAAGAGCTAAAATCCAAGAAATAAGACCTGGTGCTCTGCCTCGAATTTCAACATAATTTCCGCTTGCATTCGCCTCTTCGCTAACATTCCACGACTTTACTACATACGCCGACATA
>CAYRVM010000283.1:0-1939 GCA_964427575.1 uncultured Oscillospiraceae bacterium
TTGAAAGCAAAGGACCTGCTGCATTTATTGTGAGCATTGACCCTGAACAAACTTATTTTCCAAAAATTACAAGTCGTATTACAGAAAATGGATCGATGGAATCCAATCCGCTCCATCAAATGACACCTGATTTAGATGAAGAGTTATATAAAAAGGTAAGTGTTTATCTATAGCGACTATTGAATGTATAAGGAGTGATATATGAATCATAAAGAAAAGAAAATGCTTTCCATTCTAAAGAAGCTAAAGGCTTCTCATGGTGCGTTATCTGTGAAGGCGGAATTTGAGGCAGAGGGGACGCGCATTGATGAACTTTATCGATTAATGGAAATTGCTCGCCGTGCTGACATGAAGATTGCTTTAAAAATTGGTGGCTGTGAAGCGATACGCGATTTAATGGAAAGCAAACAAATTGGTGTTGATTATATTATTGGACCTATGGTTGAAAGTCCTTATGCGCTTTCAAAATTTATTGATGCAAAAAATAAAGTCTATAGCGCTGAAGAGCAAGAGGATACAGAGTTCTTATTCAATATTGAAACTATTACAACATTTAACAACTTAGAGGCAATGATGAAGATTGCATCTGACAAAGAAGGTCTTGATGGTGCGGTATTTGGACGTGTTGATTTTTCAGGATCGCTAGGACTCGGTCGGGAAGGTATCAATACTCAGAAAATTACAGATTATGCAATTCAAGCTGCGAAGCTAACGAAGGCAGCTAAGCTTGATTATGTTGTGGGTGGTGCCGTCTCAGCTGATACATTGCCATCCTTAAAAGAAATTCATAGTCAATATTTAACACGCTTTGAAACGCGAAAAATTGTCTTTAATGCCGATGCACTTCATTCCAATGATATTAAAGATGGTTTAATTGAGGCCGTTCACTTTGAATTGTTATGGTTACTTAATAAGCGCGATTATTATAAGGTCATTACAGAAGAAGACGATAAACGAATTGATATGCTTCAATCAAGATGGAAAATTCTCTCAGAAGAAGATTTGATTTAGATTTCTAGATGGCATCTCTTCTAGTAATTGGTGGCTCAGGGTTTTTTGGAAAATCGATTCTTGATGCTTTCCAAAGAAATCTTTTGGACTCATGGGATATTGATAGCTTAATGATAATGGCTCGTCACCCGGAAGAGCTCCAAAAGAATTATTCGCAACTTATCACAAGTAAAGTTAAATTATTAAAAGGTGATATTACATCTATAAATGAATTACCTTTTGCTGATTATGTAATCCATGCCGCTGCATCGTCTGATGCAAGAAATTATTTAACAAGTCCATTTGGTGAGCGATCAAATATAATTATGGGAACTCTTAATTATTGCGAATTAGCAAGAAAATTTCATCAAAAAAGTAAAATTGTTTATGTGAGTTCAGGGGCTGTGTATGGACCCCAGCCCTACAATTTAGAAAAAATTGATGAAGATTTTGTATTTTTAGATGCTGATCAGTTAGCTGAAAGTAAGAGAGATTATGTACTCGCAAAACGTGAGTCTGAAAGTTTGGTAAAAAGACTGGCAAATAACGGATTAAATGTAAGTATTGCTCGTTGTTTTGCGTTTGTTGGTAAATGGCTTCCTAGAAATCAGCATTTTGCAATTGGAAATTTTATTGCCGATATATTATCTGGAAAGTCTATTGAAGTTAAAGCAAGTCATAGAGTTTATAGGAGTTACATGTATGCTGATGACTTGGTTATATGGCTGATGTCAATTATGTATAACTCATCTGCTGAATGCCCTATATTTAACGTTGGTTCGGATCAAGCAATTCATCTTAGGGACTTAGCCTTTATGTTAGGAAAAAGTCATTCTGTTGGTATAATTATGCCTTCAATTAACAACGTTACAATTGATCGTTATGTGCCTTCAATTACTAAAGCTAAAGAAGAACTTGGCCTAGGTCTTAAATTTAATTTGGCGCAATC
>CAYRVM010000284.1:0-1912 GCA_964427575.1 uncultured Oscillospiraceae bacterium
AAGGAAATTGAAAAAGCGATAAGCGAAATTGGCTTTGAAGAAGCAACCCCAATTCAATCATTGGCGATACCTTATATTCTTCAAGGTAAAGATATAATTGGCCAAGCCCAGACTGGCACAGGTAAGACTTGTGCGTTTGGTATTCCAGCCATTCAAATGCTTGATATGACACAAAAATGCGTTCAAGTTTTGATTCTTTGTCCAACTAGAGAGCTTGCTGTACAAGTTTCGGAAGAAATCAATGCAGTTTCCAAATACACAAAGGGTGTCCATTCCCTTCCTATTTATGGTGGTCAATCCATAGATAGACAAATTATGGCATTAAAGAAGAACCCACAGATAATAATCGGTACCCCAGGCAGAGTAATGGACCATATGCGCAGAAGAACTCTAAAGCTTGATGGCTTAAAGATGATTATTCTAGATGAAGCAGATGAAATGCTAAACATGGGATTTAGGGAAGATATTGATACAATATTGGAAGATCTTACTATGGAAAAGCAAACTTTACTATTTTCAGCTACAATGCCAAAGGGTATCTTAGAAATAACCAATAAATATCAAAATAACCCTATTCATTTACAGACTGCTCACAAGGAATTAACTGTTCCGCTTATTGATCAGTTTTATATTGAAGTTAGAGAATCTTCAAAGCTTGAACTCTTAACTAGACTAATTGATGCTAATGATATAAATTTAGGTTTAGTTTTCTGTAACACTAAGAGAAAAGTTGATGAAACAACAGCCAACCTCCAAACTCGAGGATATTCAGCTGAGTCGCTACACGGCGATATGAAGCAATCCGAAAGAGATAGGGTTATGGCTAAATTCAGAAAAGGAACTATCCAAATCTTAGTTGCAACAGACGTTGCCGCTAGAGGTATTGATGTCAACGATATCGAAGCTGTATTCAACTACGACATACCTAACGATGAAGAATATTATGTTCATCGTATTGGGAGAACTGGTCGAGCAGGTAAAAAAGGTATCTCATACTCATTTATCTTTGGTAGAGAAATCTATAAGCTTAGGGATATAATGAGATATACTAAGTCAGAAATTATTCAGATCCACCCACCTACTGTCTCCGATATTACTGGCAGGAAAATCGAATCTGCTTTTGATAAAGTTAGAGCAGTATTGCAGGAAGGCTCTTATTCTAAATATAATACATATATAGAAAAAATTATGGAAGAAACAAAAGATGCAGAATCAGAATCCGATGATAAATATGTAACTTCATTAGATATTGCTTCGGCTTTGTTTATGATTGCTTTTGAGGAAATTGAAAAGTTACAATACGAAACAGAATTCGACAATGAGTTTGCAAAGACAAGTCGTATTATGACTAGAATATTTATCAATGCAGGTAGCGGATTAGGATTACAACCTTCTAACATAGTATCAGGAATAGCTTCATTAGCCTCTATTTCAGGCAAAATGATAGGTGCAATAGATATTTACAAGGACTTCTCTTTTGTTGAAGTTCCTGCTGAAAAAGCCGATTTAGTAGTTGAATCGATGAAAGCATTTACTCATCATGGGAAAAATGTTTCTGTAGAACTAGCTGGCGCTCGTCAAGCACCTAAGGAAAGAAGTGGCGGCGGAAATAATAGGGGTTCTTACCAAGGTAGAAGCTCAGGTAGCAATCGTTTTAATAGTAGCGGATCTTCTTCGACCGGTTCAAACAGAGGTAGTTCTGGTTCAAGTTCATACAGAGGAAATTCATCTGGAAGTTCTTCTAGAAGCGGTTCTTCATCTGGAAGTTCACATAAACCAAGTTCTGGATCTGGCAACTTCTCAAAAAACGATTCGCCTCGAAGTGGTTCATCTAGAAGTGAATCTGCAACAAGCGGCCCAAATAGAAATAAGCGGGATAATAAGGATTATGGGAAAAAATAAACTCTTAATA
>CAYRVM010000285.1:0-1895 GCA_964427575.1 uncultured Oscillospiraceae bacterium
AGAATCCACCTTGGCATCTTCCCATTCCTGCTCGTGTTCTGTTTTTTATTCCTACTAGCGTTGGGATTGCAGAAATGCTCAAAATATCATCATAAGCTTCTAAAATCTCGCCTTCGGATATTTGTTCGCATCTGCAAATTATATTTTTATGATTATATTCAGCTTTACAAGTATCTTTATTAGTGGCTTCATCGAGTTCATTTTTTGATGATTTAATGATATTATTTTCTACATTTTCCTTTGTTTTTTCATCCAAATTCAAGCTTTTTCTTTCAACTAACTTTTGTGATTTTTTTATAATCCCAAGCACCATTTTTGCAATTGGTACTGAACTTGTGATTCCTGGAGATTCGATTCCAGTTAGTATTATGAATCCCTTATGATCTTCTGCTTCTTTTATAACAAAGTCCTCTAACATCTTCCCGTCTTTAAGTTTAAGTTTAGGTCTAACTCCTGAGAAGCTTCGGATTACGTATTCTCTTTTTACTTCCTCGTGAAAATTCCTTCCCTCTTCCAGCAATTTTTCCATTACTTCCGATGCGGTTGAGTAGTCTTCTTTATCCTGTATATTTTCTCCGCTAGGCCCGACAAGAATATTGCCGTAAAAAGTATTAGTTAAATGTATTCCAAGCACGCCAGTTTCATGGCTCGGAACTGGATACACAGGCATATTCAAGTCAGAAAAAAACCTCTTATCTAGAATGTGGTATTCCCCACGCTTTGGTACTATTTCATAATCATATATTCCAAGTAATCTACAGATTTCGTCGCTATGAAGACCTGCTGAATTGATAAGCCATTTGGTTGAATACTCTTTTATAATATTATTATCACATTTAGCTTTTATAACAAATCGATTTATAGCTGCATTTTTATTTTCTTTTATGCCAATTACTTGATTGTTGAAATAATATTCAGTTCCTTTGATGTGAGCTCGTTTTGCTAGCGCAATCGTATAATCAAAAGGGTAAAAGATTGCTGTATTTTTAGAATATAGCGCTGCTAATCCTTTTATTTTAGAGTTTACTTTTTTTATTTCTTCTGGCCCAATAATCGATAAGCCTTTGACTCCGTTCTCTTCGCCTTGGGCTATCAATATTTTTATTTCTTCAATTTCGTCCTCAGTTTTTGCTACAACAAGCTTTCCAGTCTTCTTATATTTTATACCTAACTCTTTGGCCAATTTCGGAAATCCTTTAGAGCCTTGGACGCAAAGCTTGCTTTTGAGAAACCCTGGAGGATTGTTAAAGCCAGCGTGAACAACCCCGCTGTTTCTTCCACTAATACCAAAAGCGGTATCAGCTTCTTTTTCTAATACCGCAATTGATAAATTATAATTTGATAGCAAGTCGGCAATTGCATTGCCGACTACTCCTGCTCCAATAATTATTACATCGAACTTATTATCCACTTAATTTTTACAAACCAGCTTCTTGTCTTAACAATTCAGCTTTGTCTGTCCTTTCCCATGTTACGTCTAAATCAGTTCTTCCAAAATGCCCATATGCAGCAAGCTGCTTATAGATCGGCTTTCTTAGGTCTAGGTCTCTGATGATGGCGGCAGGGCGCAAGTCGAAGTGCTTGTTAACCAGTGCCTCTATCTTTTCAACTTCTATTTTACCAGTTCCAAAAGTTTCTACAAGCACCGATACCGGTCTTGCAATTCCAATCGCGTAGGCAAGTTCGATTTCGCATTTGTCCGCTAAACCTGCCGCCACAATATTCTTCGCTACATATCTAGCTGCATAGGCTGCCGATCTATCCACTTTCGTTGGATCCTTTCCAGAGAAAGCTCCTCCACCATGTCTTGAGTATCCACCGTAGGTGTCTACAATTATTTTTCTTCCAGTAAGCCCGGAGTCTCCATTTGGTCCCCCAATAACGAATCTTCCAGT
>CAYRVM010000286.1:0-1894 GCA_964427575.1 uncultured Oscillospiraceae bacterium
AGCCATCCCTAATATGTTCAAGGCCATTTAACAAGCCTTCACCTACAACGGGGATTCCTGTTATAGCTTTCTTTAATTGCTTTTTAATCTCATTATATTTTGAAGACATTCTAAGTTTGTATAAGTGCTGAGAAATTCCTCCACAATTTTTTCCAATGGACATTTCATTATCATTTAAAATAACAGTTAAATTGTCTGTGCAATGTCCTGCGTTATTTAAAGCTTCATAGGCTAAACCACCAGTTAGCGCACCATCACCTATAACTGCAATTATAGATTCCTTATCGCCTTTAATTGTTCTTGCTTTTGCCATACCATAGGCTAATGATATCGAATTGCTACTATGCCCAGAGTCATAAGTATCGTGAATGCTTTCTTCTATCTTTGGAAAGCAGCTTAAACCATTGAACATCCTTAAAGATTCAAATTTATTAGCTCTACCCGTTAAAATCTTATGTACATATGACTGATGTCCTACATCCCATAAAATTTTATCTTTAGGTGAGTCATAAACTTTATGCAAAGCAATTGTTAGTTCAACGACGCCAAGATTTGATGCGATATGCCCCCCGGTTTTTGAGACATTCTCAATCAAGAAGTCCCTAATTTCATAAGAAAGAAGGTCTAAATCCTTCTCACTCATTGATTTTAAATCATTTGGGAAATTATAATCCAATATATTGTTCTTCATTTTCGTCTTCTTTCAAATTTATTATAAAATAAAAATATTATTTTTCGGTTTTAAAAACAGAAATTACCTTTCCCATGAAAAGAACTATTTCTTTAAAATAAACCATTGCGATCTCTTTACCCGCTGCCTTACCGCCAATTGTTAAGGAGGCAATAAAACCGCTTAAGAGCAATGACACAAGAGCTAAATCTTTACCAGGATATAAACCTTGCATATTGACTATTATTAATGCCGCAGAGGTTCCACTTATTATTCCGCATACATCTCCAATTACATCACCTAAAATATTTGCTACTTTACTAGCATGCTTAATTAAGTATAGAGAACTTGAGGCGCTCTTAACCTTTGCTGAAGCCATCGAATGAAAAGGCTTTTCATCGGCAACCGTAACTGCCACGCCAAGCGCATCAGCTATAATACCAATAAATATAATAATTATTAGAATTATAAATGAAACAAATACAGTTGCATTATCAAGTAATAATTCAGAGAAAAAACTCATAAAAGTCGAAATAAAAAAAGCAGATATTGTAATCAATATTACCCATTTATGGTGACTCTTTGAGTTTTGCCGATTTAATTTATATTTTGCCATGTAAATTCCTTTGTTAAAATTTGGTGGTGGCAGTATACCAAGTAAACTTTACTGCTTAGGTCTAGTTGGATTTCCCACATCGATGCTGATAAGTCGCCAAATCAGCGGTTTCCCATTAAATCAATGCCCCCGCCGTTGCCGGACGGGTTACTAGATTGCCACTTAGCTTGTACTGTAATCCTTGATATACCAATAAAACAGTCTAGGAGTTTTCCTCAACAGGGTTGCAGCCTCTCAGCCTCTTTTGCAGACCAGTTTCAAGCAGCAATTGTTATGAAGCATCGGCCGACAACTTACATAACATGGATCTGCTATCCCCTTTTTCCGCTCAAGGCAGGCTACGCTGAATAACTGCTAGCTTGCAATTATTCAGGTTTATACTTAAAGCTTGCGCCCTAAGCCTCCACGAAGTGAGGGTTCACGCCCATATGCCATTATGGATCGCCCTTTACTTCATTCTCCCAGTAAACACCCCCGACTGGGCGTCGGCAGCAAATACAAGGAGCTTCATCGTTGTGCCCTTTATCGGATTTTTAGCCCCGCCCTCAAAAGCAACAACCTCTGACTAGAATACTGCGCCACACAGTGATTATAACATTATTGATGTC
>CAYRVM010000287.1:0-1884 GCA_964427575.1 uncultured Oscillospiraceae bacterium
AACATCAATATGCGCCGAGCCATCCAGTCTAAACAATATGCTCACACGGAACCCAGTCAAAGATACAAGGTGTCTACATCGCGAAGCGGTTAGAAACTGGCATAAGTAAATGCATGCATTCTTAATATACTTTTTTACGTACTCCAGTTTCAGTTCCAGTGCCTCTACGTAAATGTGAAAACATACCACTTGTTTGATTTTCTTTTGATGGGACTGCATACTGCTCAACCATTTTTGCCGCATGTCATCCGTTTTAAGTCAATTTGCTCAGCAGCCTTTTAAGTATCCTGTGCCTAAAGAAGAAAAAACCATTTTTTAATTAATAAACTCATGGATAGCTTCCACGGCAATGTTTTGTTGCTCTTCTCTTGAAATCGTGGCAACCTGGTCTCCGTCTTGCTTCCCGTAATTACCGAACTGGGCGTGGTTTCCGCCTTCAATGGCTACAATGTTTTCGGTATAGTTTATTTTTTTTGCCACGCTTGTATTAAGCGTTCCGTAAACTGTTAGCGTTCTTACCGCTGGATAATTGCCATAGATATACGCCCCCAGCAAAATCAATCCTTTGACCTTGCCTTGATGATTCGACGCATAATCGCTTGCCATCGCGCCACCCATGGAATGGCCGCCTATATACCAGTTTTCAATGTCTGGGAACTGATCTATGATTTTATCTGCGGCATTCGTGTCAAAAATTGCCATGTTAAAGGGCATTTTAACGAGTATGCAAGTAATACCACTGCTCTGTTTGATTTTTTCTAGAATAGGCAAATAGGCTGTATTCTCAACTTTGGCTCCTGGATAAAAAATAAATGCGGTATCGCTAGGTGTGTTAGGAGAAAGTATTATAAGGTTGTCTTTTACATGCAACACATCTTCACTTTGAATGACTGCAATCGCTACATTATCTGCTCTATAATAATCAGACGCATAAATAAAAAAAGAAGTTGTAGATAGAATAGCAAGTGTTATGAGAGATATAAATACTATTCTTAATTTTTTTTTCACAAATCAATTTATTCCTTTTCTGCAAATTAGAATCCATAGAAATCATCGTCTTATACTTCGATGAATGTAAGCTTATAAAAAACTCGTTCCTGATTGCAATTGTACTACTGCAACGTAAGCTTGGTATACCGGATTATCACCGCATCCCTTTGCCTTGCGCATATTTAGCCGCTTGGCACCGAAAACATTGCATAGTAAATAGCGAGAAAGTCGATGCACGCGACGATCCACCGGACAAAGCTTGTCATCATTGAATCCGGAAAGAAACGCACTCGTTGAAAATATCAACTCTTCGATATAGTTGGGGAATCAAATTATATAAAGCAGGATGCAAAAAAATTCTTCATCATGTCGCGCTGAACATATCTACCGTAGTCACTTCAAGCAAATTTTCCATTTAAACTATCTCGTGTTACCTATTTTTTTCTTTACTGCGCTTATCGTTGATAATGTCCATATGATCCGTATTGATAAGTGTTACGCCGTTGGCCTTAGCCCACTGTACGCAGCCTTTCAGAGCTGTAGACAGGAAAATGCGAGGTACTTTGATCAACTTCATACAAGCATCGTCAGTGAATTTGACGATGTCGTCGGCGCGGTCGGCCGCATATTTGACTGATGACAGACTTGATTCGCGCTTGGGTAGCAATTCATTATTTGGCCGCTTGAAGCGTGTGTACCAGAAGGACTTACTGTCGCGATACCCGTAGTCGACCGGCACGGCTGGGAATACAGAGGCCTTAACACCATTGATGATGGCATGATAATACCGATCTTTCATGAGTATCTTATCTACCCGCAGGATAAAGTGCGCACCAAACGGACTAGTGATCCCGTTGAAATCATGATAGGGCGCAGGGTAGCCATCAAGTAGTC
>CAYRVM010000288.1:0-1883 GCA_964427575.1 uncultured Oscillospiraceae bacterium
ATAGAGAATACCCAAATACACAAGACGTGGATATGTGGATTCGACTGAGTGAATGCTATGAAATGGGTCGTGTCCCTGAAGTACTGATGGTATCACGACGTCATGCTTTGCAAGGTTCTCGTAATTATGCTTATCAACTTGCGTGTGAACAGTCTTTTTATTATGAAACCTACCTAAATATTGGAGTTGTTAAGATCCTTCCTGAATTAGCAAAAATAAAAGACCGAAATAAAGTAAATGCTGCTGGTTATGAATGGTTGGGAGATACCATGTTGTGCAAGCGACAATGGTTAAAATTTGCAATAGAAAGCTACACACAATCGGCTAATATTTCGCCTTCGCTCAACTTAATAGTTCTAATCAAGAAGTTATTTGCATGGTTATTGATGCAAATGATGGGGGAAGAAGCAGTTACTCTCATCCGTATTCAAGAAGCTGTATTTTTGAAAAAAATTGGAAAACCAAATGACGCACAAAGAATTCTTTTTGGAATAATAAAAGAATTTCCTCTGCATCTTGAGGCAATATTTTTATGGTGTTTATACTGTTTTAAGTAGGTATAAAATTTCTGGAATCATTTTTATAAAAACAGTGCTTCAACAAAACTGAGATAATAAATTACGGTTGTCTCAACCTCGTTAGCATGGAACTTAAGTTATAATTATGAAAGAAGCGTATCATCAATAATATAAATATAGGAGTATTCATGTCGTTACAAGATGAACTTGAAAAATGGCGTCAGGGAGCTTATAAAAAATCTATTGAAAAGTTTCCAGAGCGTAAACCGGTTTTTAAGACCTCGTTTAATACTCCCATTGAACCATTATATTGCCCAGAAGAAGATTCATATAATTATATAGAGAAACTTGGTTTTCCAAGTGAGTATCCATATACAAGGGGGGTACAACCGACGATGTACCGCAGCCGGCTATGGACAATGCGCCAATATGCTGGATTTGGTACTGCAGAAGAATCAAATAAACGCTATAAATACTTATTAGAGCAAGGTCAGACTGGTCTTTCAGTTGCCTTTGATCTACCAACACAAATAGGTTTTGACTCGGATCATCCCTTATCTGATGGTGAGGTCGGTAAAGTAGGTGTGGCAATCGATTCTCTGCGAGATATGGAGATACTTTTCGATGGTATTCCACTTGGTAAAGTATCAACATCCATGACAATCAATGCCACGGCATCTATTCTATTTGCAATGTACATAGTCGTAGCGGAAAAACAGGGATATAAAGCGAATGAACTTGATGGAACAATTCAAAATGATATCCTCAAGGAATATATTGCACGTGGGACCTACCGCTTTCCTCCTAAACCGAGTATGAGACTGATTACTGACATCTTTGCTTATGCATCGAAGGAAGTCCCGAAATGGAACACAATATCAATTTCTGGGTATCATATACGTGAGGCGGGCAGTAATGCTGTTCAAGAGGTTGCTTTCACCTTAGCGGACGGGATAGCCTATGTTGAAGCTGCACTCAAAGCCGGTCTTGATATAGATACTTTTGCTCCTCGTTTGTCCTTCTTTTTCAATGCCCATAATAATTTACTTGAAGAGGTAGCCAAATATCGTGCTGCAAGGAGGTTATGGGCTTGGATCATGAAAGAGCGTTTTAATGCGAGTACAAAATCACAGATTCTACGTTTTCATACTCAAACGGCAGGCTCCACATTAACTGCACAACAGCCTGATAATAACATCGTACGAGTCGCTATCCAGACTCTGGCTGCGGTGCTTGGTGGAACACAGTCATTACATACTAATTCACGGGATGAAGCAATGGCGCTTCCTACAGAAGAAAGTGTACGAATTGCATTACGGACTCAATAAATCGTAGCTTATGAAAGCGGTGTAGCCGATACAGTTG
>CAYRVM010000289.1:0-1250 GCA_964427575.1 uncultured Oscillospiraceae bacterium
CCAGGAATTGGGCCAGATGGCTTCGCTAATCTGGTCCAATTCCTATTAGTTAGAGATGAAAGAACGCCAGACCTCACTGGCTTGGCTTCACATACTTTAAGAGAGACAAACCGCTTAAAAAATAATATGGTCAAAGGTCGCACAAAAGTAATAGGAGGACCTAATAAAAAAATTAAAGGTGTATTTGCAAGGACTTGCAAATAAAGCCTCTTAGCAAATGTTGGGCTTCTTTCAAGCTAAATGCTATGCCCAAAGCGGTATGTTCAATTATACGATATTAATACCAGGAGGGAACCATAGCGTTTCATCTGTGAATTTGATGCCCTCAAGCTTATCATAGTTTTCAGTGTCCTTTATATGTTTTAAAGATTCTGCTGCTACTTTACCTGTATTAACATGAAATACAAGTGTTGAGTATATAAACAAGAGGAAAAAGCTATTCATAGGTTCACTTTTGTCTGATAGCATAACATACTCGAATATCTCTGGAATTATTGTGCGGAAGATTGATTTGCCTTGCAACTGATTTCTAATTTTAATAGCTTCTGGCTTTAGCATGCTTACGGTAATTGGGCAATCAATTGGCAGTATTGTAGAATGGCGCTTGAAATAAAGACCTCTGCATGTTCTCTCGACGACAGCATCTGTTCGCTTCATATCGATTAACTTAATTGGAAGAGTTTTGAGATAGAGTCCAGAAGGTGTCTGAATATTTACAGTGCTAATCTCATCTCTGAACATCTTTCTATACGCTTTAGCCTCTTTACGTTTAAATGCTTTTACAACCTTCTTGTCAAACAACTCAAGGGCAGCTTTGCTGCTGAGAGTCGCAGCTAACACTAAATTGTCGCGAAAGTATTCGTCATCCATGCTAAACGCTTGGTTGCATGTTTTGTGGGCTGGAACAGTAATAAGGTTGTTATCTCTGTATTTTGATGCAAAGAGGCATTTAGGTGGAATATGATCGACTGAATCTGAATTTGGTTGGCCGCAGATAAAGCATTTCTTAGCTTCGAGGTCTGTCATTTTGCTGCTCCCATAAATGAAAGACAAAAAAATATTTAGTAGGTTGGACTGCTAACATTTGAAAAAACGGACACAACTGAAGCGTAGCGAAATTTGCAGAACGAATATAATTGTTTAAGCAGATGATCCTTGGTGGCACACCCCGGACTTGAACCGAGATCGCCCCCTTCAAAAACGCCCCTATCCAAAGAGACGCTTTTGAAGGAGGGCACTTTGCCGATTAA
>CAYRVM010000289.1:1260-1882 GCA_964427575.1 uncultured Oscillospiraceae bacterium
CGCCAATAAATTCCTCTGCAATAGATTCTGCGTCAAACTGCTTTAAACCATATTCCATTCGCAGATAAGCAACAATGGATTTTTTCCTTCGTTTAATATCATGAGCCAAATTTTTGAATTGAAATTTTGGCGGTATTTTATGAGCAATAATTTCATTATTTGGTGTAAAAGCAATATTTATAATATCTGCCGCATAGAGGACCATCCGTGCAAAAAGCTTTATATCCTCAAATTGCAGACAATCAAGCCTATTTGGTGCTGATTTGGTGGACATTATGTTTCGGACAAAATCCAAGTGTTTAGCATTATTCCTGAAGTACTCAAATGCGCGTTCTCCGCCTTCATCCCGTGGATGAGCAACGATGTTTCTAATAATTCTATAGTAATCAATTGCTATTAAATATGACTCGAAACCATCTGGTAGAATGTCAAGCTTAGTGGGGCAATTTCTCATTATGGCATCAATTGGAGTATCGCCATCGTGCTGCATCCATTTTCCATGAAAAAACGAATACTCTTTTCTCAAAGCACCAATATATGAATCAAACGCACTATAAATACTAAGAATACTCATCCTAGAATGACTATGAAGCAACGAACTAGGCGAAACTCCGCCCAAGTG
>CAYRVM010000290.1:0-1078 GCA_964427575.1 uncultured Oscillospiraceae bacterium
GGATTATACAGAAATAAATAAGGAAGATGAGGCTCCAATGCGTTTTGATTTATCCTCAAAAAGAATTGTCAGCAACCCTGAACGCAAGAATGCATCGTGGGTTTTGGCAAAAAACACTTTTGCTCTTCTTACTGGTAATATTGACGAGGTAGATGATGTAAAGGGTGATGCACAATTATGTTCACCGGATTTTTATCTGGAGTTTGCAGAAATTGACGCTGTCAAAGGATTAAGTGGCAGTAGGAATTATCAGGCTACTACACCCCAAGGAGTAAAAGTAAAGGGCAGCTTCACCTTTAACTATAAATATATATCAAAGGTTGAATATGAAAAGCTGACTAAAGCTGATATGTATGATCCCGATATTGTTTTTCAGGATTTTAAAGACTTGAAAAAAGGCATGGATGAAATGGATAATGCTATGTCCAATATTAATTTGGATTTGTTGCCATTGTTTGAGACACTTACAGATATTGCTTCACCTGACGAGGCCAAATTATCTGACTCATTGCTTGAGGATGCAATAGAAGCTTCGAAAACAAGTGATGCGATGGATATGCTTGAAGACTTTGGAGAGGGGTTATCACAACTATATAACTGCTCGGATTCTATTGATGACATGGCAGGAAACTTTGACAATTCTGTAGATTTAGGCTCTGTAGAAATAGGTTCTGTAGATTTAGGCTCTGCAGAAACAGGCACTGAAGCTTCTGGAATGGGATTAGACGATGCCAAAAGCAGCAGCAGCACAAACCTCATGGATTTAGCATATAGATTAACTGAGGCAGTCGATAACTTTATTTCAAGTGCAGAATCTTTAAAAGCAGAAACAGAGTTAAGCATTTCCAATTTATCAGAAATGAGTGAAGATGATGTCTCAAGAAATAGAGCTGCTATTACAAAGGAAGTTGAAAAGCTACAGGAATATACAAGCAAAATAGGTAAGGTAAAAAATGGCACAGCATCGCTTGTTAATAAAACTAAAGAAAAGCTTGCAGGTATTGATAAAATGGATGAGAGTAAGCAAAAGGCAGTTCTTGTTGAGTTGATAAATGCATGGATAGACGAACTTAGGAAA
>CAYRVM010000290.1:1119-1868 GCA_964427575.1 uncultured Oscillospiraceae bacterium
TGTTGAAGGTATTCGATTTCAAAAGGATAGTATTAGTTCTCAAAAGGATAGTATTAGTTCTCAAAAGGATATGTCGACAGAAGAAAAGAGTTCAGTGCTTGCTTCGGAAGGGAATGTTTTAAGTTGCGTTTTTTTTAATATGAGAAAGGCTCCTTGCAATGATATAAGGTTCAGGGAGGCAATATCTTATATAGTTGAGCGTGACTATATTTCGACTACTTTATTACAAAACAAGGTGGAGCCGTGCTATACTTTTGTCCCAATGAGCACTTCCCAATGGACACAAAATGAGGCTAAGGCAGTGGGATTTGACTCGATCAAGGCTCGTGAATTGTTAAATGATTCAGGATATGTCTATGACTCTATGAAAAAAACACGGGCGGATTCTACCACAAAGCAGCAATTAGCATTAACTGTTTTAACTCCAATAAAAGAGAATAATCCCATTCTATGGGATATCGGTTATACAGTAACATATTATTTGAAAGCAATGGGCATCAAGGCAGAACATGTAGCACTTCCTGATTATCTTTTTATAAAGCAATCAATGATGTTACGAGATTATGATATTTTAATCCAAGATATAACATTAGCGCCCTATCCATTTGGACTTTTCTCGCTTTTACATTCCTCCAGAGATATGAATGGTACAGTTGCATACTCAGGTGTGCACAATGAACAACTGGATATAGAATTAGAAAAACTTTGGTATGGCATACAGGCGGATGACGCTCAAAAGGCATCATTGA
>CAYRVM010000291.1:0-1859 GCA_964427575.1 uncultured Oscillospiraceae bacterium
TGCTTTCACTTCCTTAGTGTATTGTTTCCATTTCATTTTATTCATGTTAAGTTCATCCGTCATTCTAGAGATGTTTTTTACAAATTCATTTTTTATAATACATGAATTAAGCAAGTCATTTATTAAAGTTCTATTTGGTGAAACTTTGCCTGAGACTAATTCAGATAATCTTTCGCAAAAATCTGCCATTCTAGTTGTTGCCGTATCAATTTTAATATTCTGGTAACGGCTTAAAATCTCGATTAGTCCAGCTTTGCCGTTTTCAAATATAAAATCTGGATTGCCTGTCTGCCATTCTCCTCCCGTTGAAAATGAAAATAATTTTGTAGTGTCATACAATGCCGAAGATATGATAGAAATGAGATTATTATAATCTTCCTCTTCAATTCTATTCTTATTTTTTTTAACCAAATCATGCAGATTAACCAGATTACGAAGAACGTTCTCAGACTTTTCGGCGCACCATGGAGCCATATTATACTGGAAATTTGTCGATAGTATTTCAAATTTGTTTTCCATATTCAATTCCCTTTTACTGGTTTATTTCACCAGCGTATTGCCATACCGTAAAAATTTGACTCTAGCTTTATTGCTCATCTTGCCGTATATCTCTAGCAGTCTGGATATTTCCTTGCTATTGCCCTTTTCAAGCTGTCTGGCAATAGTATTATTTACATTATCCACTTCATACTTGCTCAGGTCTAATTTCTCTTTTTGAGCCAGTTTGAAGAGCATCTGCCTTGCGAATATTCCTGGGTTTCTTGTCTTGTTCTTCCAGTTGGAAATACTCTGTTGACTTACTTTGCAGAGTTCAGCCAAGTCCTGCTGTGACAGAAACAGGCCATTGAGTAAATCTTTAGCGAGTAAATGCCAGTCAAGCTTCTTGTCAGTTTTAATCTTGATGTTTTTCATGTAAAAAGCCTTTCACGTTGTTAAATGTTAAATAAACCATGGGGATGGTTGATTGTCAAGGTGTTGGCATTGTAAATAAAAAGGGCTGGATTTTACCCCAGCCCATGAATAGCTCTTTTACGTTTAGCTCACATTAAATTCTTTTCTCTGAATGAAAAATAAGTGCCTTCGCCTATTATCACATGGTCAAGCAGTTTCATATCCAGAAGCTTGCACCCGTCTTTAATCACGCTTGTCAAACGAATATCTTCATTGCTTGGCTCAGGCATTCCGCTTGGGTGATTATGTACGAGAATCAGAGAAGTTGAATCGGTCATGAGCATTCTTTTAAATACCATTCTCGGATAAATAATAGCCGTGTCAAGACTTCCTAAAGAAATCAATTCCTTGCATTTAACACGGTTCTTGACATTCATTCCTAGCATCCAAAGAGTCTCTTGGTCAGCATTTGCCAAATCTTTGAACTCTTCGAATACTTTTTCAGGTGCTGATGCATAATACCTGAAACCACATTTTTCTTTTACAAATAATCTCATAGTTATTCCTTTCAGTCTAAAAGTTTTATATATTCTGATGCCCAGTTCGTTCTGAATATTGCCAACCCTGTTTCAACTGTCTCAAAGTCAGACACCATTTCTGCACCTTTAATAAGGTCATAGAGTGCAACAGCTTCTGGACATAGAATTGCAGAATCTCCAGTGTAGGGATTTTTGACAGTCTCGTTCTCTGTGCCAACCATAAGGTCAGCCACCAATGCTTTTTCCTCTTCGGTTAATAGCTTCATCATTTAGCCTTTCCGTCAATGAATTCCAATGCTGTTCCCTTATACTTGATTCTGATGCCCCTTGATACCAAAACACTCAAGATTTTTATCAGCGTTCTGGATGAGCAGTTCACTTTTAGTAACGGAATTCTCAATGCCTCTGCTTTGAGCTTTTCAGCAGTCC
>CAYRVM010000292.1:0-1363 GCA_964427575.1 uncultured Oscillospiraceae bacterium
GCTGAAAAGTGGATTGAACAATTAAAGCAAACCAAAGAAGAAGCAAATACAGTACATGACATACACTCACAAATGATCGAAGCAATTGCAAAAGCTGACGCTACACAGATCAAACTAGAACCAGTAGCTGAACTATGCAAAACACTAAGAAAGCCTCAGGACAAACTTATAAAGCAGATTTTTGATCTTGTAGCTAGCAGTACCAAAGAATACCAGCTCAACAAAATTAAGGAATGGAAAGATCTAGGAATAAAGGATAAGCTCGACAATCTGAAAGCCATCCATTTGGAGCTTAGTGGCAATCCTGACGAAGAAGAACCAGGTCTGCTACACGACATTCGTTATTACTGGAAAGAAAGCGTCTGGTTGACTTCACGCTTCCCTGAAGGCTATTACAGAGATGTAGAAGGACTTTGTAAGGTTGTAACAAGGGAAGAAATAGCTTCGAAGGATTATTCTCTAAGTCCGGGGCGTTATGTTGGTGTGGACACTGCAACAGATGATGATTTCGATTATGAAGAACGGCTTCAGGAAATTCACATCGAATTACAGGGCTTGAATGAAGAAGCTGTACAATTGGCAAATACAATTGCTGAGAACTACAAAGGACTTGGAATATGAAAAAAGAGATTGTATTATATAAAAACCTGCTTGATGACATTAAGATTAGAATCCGTCAGGGACAAATAAAAGCCAATCTTTCAGCTAATGCTGAGATGTTAGCTACTTATTGGGATATTGGCAAAATGATTGACCAACGCCAACAGGAAGAAGGTTGGGGTAAAGGAGTTATCCCAAGATTAGCTATTGACCTGAAAAATGAACTGTCTGATATAAAAGGGTTTTCTGAAAGAAATATTGCATATATGTTGCTATTCTATAAAGAGTATCCAGATATTTTAATTTTGCAACTGCCCGTTGCAAAATTAGAAAACAACTCAATTTTGCAACTGCCAGTTGCAGAAATGGAAAATTCATCAATTAGGAAACGACCAGTTGCCAAATTAAAAGATGAAATTACGAAACTGCCCGTTTCCCAATTAGCGAATAAGGACATATATCAACAGCTGATACCACTTGTCGGATGGTCACACCATATTATTCTTATGCAAAAAGTTAAAGATTTACCAACTCGTTACTGGTATATGCAGCAATGTATCAACAATGGATGGAGTAGGGATACTCTTGTTGAAATGATAAAAAGTGAATTGCATTTGAGACAGGGTAAAGTTGTAAATAACTTTGATAGTACTTTGCCTGCTCCACAATCGGAATTGGTGAAAAGTTTATTGAAAGACCCGTATATTTTCGATTTTATGACTCTTTCCGAACCGTTTAGTGAAAGAGAACTCGAACTTGAATT
>CAYRVM010000292.1:1373-1857 GCA_964427575.1 uncultured Oscillospiraceae bacterium
TGTAGAAAAATTCCTTTTAGAGCTTGGAGCCGGATTTGCTTTTGTCGGAAGACAATATAAGCTAGAAATCAGTGATAAGGATTTTTATTTAGATCTGCTTTTCTATCATCTGAAAATGCGTTGTTTTATAGTTATTGAATTGAAGAAAGGGGATTTTATTCCTGAATATGCAGGCAAAATGAACTTTTATTGTTCTGCTGTTGACGATATTCTCAGACATCCGGACGATAAACCAACAATAGGGCTGATTTTATGCCAGGGAAAAGATAAAATTTTTGCTGAATATTCACTCAAAGACATTAATAAACCAATTGGTATTTCTGAATATGAATTGACAAGAGCTTTACCTGATTATTTCAAAGGATCATTGCCAAGTATTGAAGAAATTGAAGAAGCGTTGTCAAATCCAGAAGGGCTTGGAATATGAAGTGGGAGAAAATGCCAATTGGAGAACTAGCTTCTATAACAATGGGGCAATCACCAA
>CAYRVM010000293.1:0-1853 GCA_964427575.1 uncultured Oscillospiraceae bacterium
TTGCTCATGATTCTTCTAACTAAATCACTTCTTCCATAAGTATACCCCGCAAGATCTCTTACAATCTGCATTACCTGTTCCTGATAAACCATACAGCCATACGTAACTGAAAGTATTGGTTCAAGACTCTTATGCAAGTATTGAATTTTATTAGCATTTCTCTTATTTTGAATATAGGTTGGTATTGAGTCCATTGGGCCCGGTCTATAAAGAGAAACTCCTGCTGCAATATCTTCAAAGCAGTCTGGTTTTAGGTTCTTCATAAACTGCCTCATCCCAGAACTTTCAAGTTGGAAAACACCCAAAGTATTTCCAGAGCTAATTAAATCAAAGACTTTTTTATCATCGTATTCTAGTTTAGAAAGATTTAAATCTATTCCCTTTTGGGCCTTAATAAGTATCAAAGCATCTCTAATAACCGTTAAGTTTCTAAGCCCTAAAAAGTCCATTTTAAGAAGGCCTAGTTCCTCAATTATACCCATTGTGAATTGAGTGCTGATTCCCTTATCTGATAAATAGAGAGGCACATATTCGTTCATACTTTTATTTGATATAACTACTCCGGCTGCATGAGTAGAGGCATGCCTTGGCATTCCCTCAAGTGATTTCGCAGTATCAATTAGTTTCTTAATTCTAATATCATTTTCATAGTCATTTCTTAAATCAGCGTTAATTTCCAAAGCTTTTTCTATCGTAATTTTTGGGTCAAAAGGGATTTTTTTGGCAATTGCATCCACATCTGAATAGCTCATATTCAAAGCTCTTCCTACATCTCTAATTGCTGCTTTTGCTTTCATGGTCCCAAAAGTTATTATCTGCGCAACCCTATCTTCACCATACTTCGCAACTACATAGTTAATAACCTCTTGCCTTCTCTCGTAGCAAAAGTCTATATCTATATCAGGCATACTTATTCTCTCTGGATTAAGGAACCTTTCAAAAAGCAGTCCATATTTCATCGGATCAATATCAGTAATTTTGAGGCAGTATGCAACTAAACTTCCAGCTGCAGAGCCTCTACCCGGTCCGACCATGATTCCATTTTCTTTAGCATAGCGAATAAAATCCCATACAATTAGGAAATATTCCATATAATTCATTTTTTCAATTACATTTAATTCAAATTCGAGTCTGTCTATTTTCTCCTGATCAACCCTGTCTTCGTAACGATATTTTAAGCCATCATAGCATAATTCTCTTAGGTATTTTCCATTTTCCATGCCATTCTCTGCTTTAAAGTCTGGCAAGTGAATCTGGCCAAATTCAAGTTCCAAATTGCATGCGTCAGCTATTCTCAAAGAATTTTCTAAAGCTTCCATATTATCTGCAAACAATTTAGACATTTCGAGGGGCGACTTTAAATAAAACTCAGAGTTTGGAAACCTCATGCGATTTTCGTCATCTACGTTTTTAGCTGTTTGAATGCAAAGCAAAACATCGTGAGCTTCTGCATCCTCTTGATTTACATAATGAACATCATTTGTTGCAACTAAAGGAATCTTAGTCTCTTCTGACAGTTTTTTCAACATCGGTAAGATTTTGATTTCTTCTGGCAAGCCTTGATCTTGTATTTCGAGATAAAAATTATCTTCGCCAAAAATCTCAAGAAGCTCTAAAGCTTCTTGCTTCGCGCCTTCATAGTCATCGAAAAGTAATTTTCTCTGGATGTTTCCTGCCAAGCATGCACTTAGGGCAATTATCCCATTGCTATATTTTTTAAGCACCTCGTGATCGATTCTAGGTTTGTAGTAGAAACCCTCAGTAAACCCCAAAGAAACAATCTTCATAAGGTTTTTATATCCGACCTCATTCTTTGCAAGAAGGACCAAGTGCCCCTGATACTTATCTTGATC
>CAYRVM010000294.1:0-950 GCA_964427575.1 uncultured Oscillospiraceae bacterium
GCATACACAGTGGCTAATTCTTCAACACTTTTACCTTTAGCAATCTTCTCGCCAAGGTTAATTTGCTGACGAGCGATGCTCTTTGACAGCAATTCTATACGGTTCTGTTGTTCCTGTTTAAGAGCCTCTTCTGTTTCAGCGATCTTGGCTTCAAGAGCAACAATCTTTTCTTTTAAAGAAATAAGTTCGTCTGTCTCTGTATTAGACTCTTGAGTGTTATCTCCTGTGACAACTTCTTTCTCTTCAACAATTTCTTTACCGTCTTCTTGAGAAACTTCATCTAATACATCATACAGATAAGAATAGTTCTTTTCATCAATAGTAACAACAACCTGATCTTCTACCGCGGACTTCTCCAAGGATGTAATTAACGCAGACTTTTGATCGGCATCAAGGTTCTTCGCATTAGTAATCTGGTTCTTGACAAATAACTTCTGGTCATCAGTCATACCTTCAAACATTGGGAAGCGCCTAATAGTCTTTTGTAGTGTTTCATCTTTGTAGATGACGCCAAAAGAAGTGTCAGGTAGTTGAACCAGCTCTTTCTCAGGAATGCTCATGCCCTTTTGTTCTTTTTCCACGGGCGTTTTCTCCTTTGCCGATTCTTGTATAACAAAGTATTGTTTTCTAGTTCCCGCAAACTCGTCTAACAACCATTTGCTACTTTCGTATAGCCCCAGAACTATTGGCTGGAGCACATCTGCTGCTGACTCTAGCAAGTTGTGTCTTTTAGGATCAGTTACATCATAAACAGATTCCTGTTTAGGATTACTTGCAAAGAGCCTGAAATGTTGTGGATCAACATTTGCTATTTGTAACTGTGCGCCAACATCTGATGGCATTAAAACATTACTAATTTCTCTAAATTGAAATCCCTTAGCGCCCATAATAACGTGAAAACCTTCTTTTTCATAACAGTCTTCACAAGGATCACTAATCATATCAGCGCC
>CAYRVM010000294.1:960-1851 GCA_964427575.1 uncultured Oscillospiraceae bacterium
CACACGTTGCCTCTTCTGTGCGAGAGCCCATTGATACAGTACACCAATTTCCACTCATAATTTGCTGAATAGCGTGTGGATGAGGTACACCTAGTATTACTGCTGCTGCATTCGCCCCTTCTAGGGCATTATTAACCATAAACGAATTTACGGCACGGCCATACACTTCAGATGTAGAACCCCCAAAAAACCCGCCACCTGTTTCGTGGTTCATAATAAATGGTATTGGATAGGGTCTAAGCATTGAGTAGATACCGTTATTTTTACGTGCATCACCTCGTAATGTTTTTTCAGGATATAATGTCTTATTTCTAGTTATTTTATCCGCGCGTAGCGCATGAAACATCGGATAAATGATATCGGGCATATCTTTGTCATGCATTGATTCTGTGATATGCTCTAGGTTAATTCGTGGTATTTTTAGATTTGGTAAAGCAAACGATTCGTGTGCGTATGCAAGTCCCTTATCTTTACAAAACTTAATTGACATAGTATTTCAACCTATTATTTCTTTACTACTTTACCTTTTGGTGAAGACTTCTGTCCATTTTTATTTGCTGGTTGTAGTTTCGTAGCAGTTGCCTTGGCTTCTGGGCCTTTACTTCCATTCATTGTTTGTGCGTCTGCTTTATAGAGGCTATTAAGTGTTGTTGCTCTTCCAGCATCATCCATAGCTTCTTTGCCTATGGCTTCTCTTGCTTCCGTCTCAGTAATAAGGTTATTCTGCCATTCAGCAATAACTTCTGTTCTTCGTTTAATGAGTTCATCAAGGGCTATTTCATTATATTCAAAGTGTGATTCATCCTCATTAACAATAGGATCAAAACCACCTTCAAGAAGCATTGGAAATATTATTTCATTGTTGACGGCTTCTGCAATAGTCTTTTGTAG
>CAYRVM010000295.1:0-1850 GCA_964427575.1 uncultured Oscillospiraceae bacterium
AGCCACTCCTTTGAAATTGTTGAGCCAAGCCTGTAAGAATGGCTTATTTTCGAGCAAGGAGATAAGCTGAGAGACGATTGATGTATTTAAGGCAATATAAATAATTACCGTAATAATTGTTGGCAAGAAGAAGAATTCACCAAAATGATCATTTGCAAGAAAAGCAAAAGCTACGCCTGAGATACCCGCTGAAAGTACAAAATTTGAAACATTGAAAATTGATTTATAATAAGGAATATTAAAAATATGTGAATAACCTCTCTCAACCTTTACAACGCAGAAAATATATGATGTGGCAGCAGTTATTATAACTAGAAAAGGCCCACCAACTATTATCGAAGCAAGGTAAATAGAAAAGCTTACGGAAACTCCAATTCCATTAGGAAGAACTATTGTAAAAGACTCTGATAAGATGGCCAATAGAGACCAAAATATAACAACAAACAAAACAGAGTATATCTTATCATGAAAAACATACTCAGATGGAAATGCAAAGTTAGGATTTGTAATGATGTAGGCTGAAAGAAGTATAGTCAATACCCCCATCAAACCAATGTAAGCCAACACCTTTTTAGGCATTTTCATTGAGATCCTCCGAAAGTCTACCAGACCGGATGGCTTTAAATTAGTTTATCTCCAGGAAAATCCAGCACCTGCAGATAGAACAAGAGCCATTACACTAGTAAGGGCAATTAAAATTCTTCTCATCGAATATAGCCTCCTTTTATAAGAGCTACACCATTCGCTAATTCTGGCATGCTATATTCGCTTCGCTAAGTTATAAAAATATAATAATAAACGGAATTTAACATCCGGTCTGATACTATAATACAGCTTTAGAAACTATCCTATTTACAGCGTCTAAGGTTGCTTTAACTGCCAAGTCGCTTTGAGATTTTCCATTAATTGCAGAACCACTAACCATAACTTCGGTGCTTCCAATAATTGCAGTTAATACTGCTAAGAGGACTTCTTTATTTGCCAAATGAAAATTCATAACATCGTCCAAGGCAAATACATTAGTTATTCCACAGCAGCACTCGACAGCATTAATAGTTGCGAGGCAATTAATCCTAAGAATATTGCTTGCAGTTGAAATACCGCTTGCAGTTCCTTCGAAAACCTCACCATCTCTTTCCAAAGAAACAATAGAGTTGCAGATACTTCCAGAGAAAGAATTCTGCACTCCTACGAGCCTGAAACGGAAATCTTTAAATCCGCTAACGCACCCATCGACTTGAGCTACGCTGATCATTTTATAATCAATCGGAAGATTAAATTGAGAAACAAGAATTGATTCAACGTCCCTAGTAACCTGCTTTGGGTTACGCGTTAAATCAGAAACAATATGAATTTCTTTAATGTCGTCGCCTTCATGAATGATTCTGCTTGTTATTACAGAGTTTATACGATTCAAGAAGCTTTCTATTTCTTTTGTTTCCATTTTTCACCTACTAAAGAATAAATAAGTAGAATGTTCACTTCAACACCATTATAAGTAAAAAAATATTATAAAGCAATAAAAAATAAATAATAGTCTATTGGCACCTTCATTGACATTTCAATGATTTGAAGATAAAATGTATAAGAAATCGTGCCAAGAAGGCATATTTATGAAATGTACCACGAAGGTGCAGGATGCTGATAAAGTATTTTGCTTTTGTGGTTTTTTGATTTTTGGACTATTTTTCTCTTGGAGGAATTAACATGCATATGGCTGATGCCTTAATATCGCCTGGAGTTGGAGTTGCCATGCTTGCTGTGAGCGGGGTTGCAATTGCTTATTCTGTGAAAAAAGTTAAGGAAGAAATTGAAGAAAAAAAAGTTCCACTTATGGGTGTAATGGGCGC
>CAYRVM010000296.1:0-497 GCA_964427575.1 uncultured Oscillospiraceae bacterium
TGCAGGACTTCCATATAGAATATCCTCATTATGCTTTTGACGCTAACAAGGGCTATGGGACGAAAGCACACTATAGTGGAATTGATGAGTTTGGAATATGTAAAATACACAGGAAGACCTTCCTTAAGGCATACTTTCCTTGACAAAATCTGAATGATTGATAATATATACATATATGAAAAGCAATGACCAAGAGGAGTAGACAGTTAAACTTTTAGAGAATGAAACCCGTGGCTGAAAGGTTTCAGAAGTAAAGGACTGTTGAAGGTAGCTTGCGAGCTTCCATTTTGAACTTAAGTAGAAATGGACGGTGAAGTACCGTTATAACTTATGAGTTGCTGTTATTATACAGAATTAAGGTGGCACCGCGGATATTAATTCGTCCTTTACTAGGATGGGTTATTTTTTTTGCTCAATGAAATCATAGAAATTAATGGAGGTTGAAATGGAAAAGGAATTATCAATAGGTTGGGTTGAAATCGAATTAGGAGATATTC
>CAYRVM010000296.1:507-1827 GCA_964427575.1 uncultured Oscillospiraceae bacterium
TTGAGGATAGAATATATAAAGCTTGGGAGGAAAACGGTGCTTTTAAAGCTAAAGTTGACCCTAGTAAAAAGCCGTTTACAATTGTAATGCCTCCACCAAATATAACAGGGCAACTTCACATGGGACATGCTTTTGACAACACATTGCAGGATGTTCTAATTAGATGGAAAAGAATGCAGGGCTTTAATGCTCTGTGGATACCTGGAAGCGACCATGCAAGCATAGCTACTGAAGTTAAGGTCGCGGAGAAAATCCGTGAAGAAGAGGGCAAAACAAAAGAAGAAATCGGAAGAGATGAATTCCTTAAGAGAGCATGGGAATGGAAGATAAATTACGGTGGGAAAATTACAAACCAAATAAGAAAACTTGGAAATTCATGCGACTGGGAGAGAGAAAGATTTACAATGGATGAAGGCTGCAATGTAGCAGTTAGAGAAGCATTTGTAAGGCTATATAATAAGGGATTAATTTATAGAGGAAATAGAATAATAAACTGGTGTCCGAGTTGCAAAACTTCTTTGTCGGATGCTGAAGTTGAACATGAAGAAAGAAGCGGAAAATATTACTACTTTAAATATCCTTACGTGGATGGAAAAGGAGAAATTACAATTGCCACTTCCAGACCTGAAACAATGTTTGCCGATACTGCAATAGCGGTTCACCCTGAGGATGAAAGATACACAAATGCGGTTGGAAAATTGGTTTATATACCGTTAACAGATATTCAAATCCCAATCATTACAGATGAATATCCAGATCAAACAAAGGGAACTGGAGCTGTTAAAATTACACCTTCCCACGACCCTAATGATTTTGAAGTTGGAGTTAGACATAGCTTGAATATGCCTTCATGTATAAATATGGATGGCACCATGGGCAAGCTTTCAGGAAAGTATGAAGGACTGGATAGATTTGAATGTAGAAAGCAATGGGTTAAAGAACTAGATTCAGCAGGATATCTAATAAAAACTGAAGATAAAGAAATTGCAATCGGTGGATGTTATCGTTGCGATACGGTTGTTGAACCAATGCTTTCTGAACAGTGGTTCGTTAAAATGCAGGATCTGGCAACACCAGCTATTAATGCAGCAAAGTCAGGGGAACTAACACATATCCCTGATAGATTTGAACGCACATATCTGCATTGGTTGGAAAACATAAGAGATTGGTGCATATCGAGGCAACTTTGGTGGGGACATAGAATTCCCGCCTATTACTGCCAGGACTGCGGAGAGATAATTGTAGCGATGGAAGCGCCAAAGCACTGCACAAAATGCAACTCCGCCAACGTCAAGCAGGATGAGGACGTTTTGGACACTT
>CAYRVM010000297.1:0-1812 GCA_964427575.1 uncultured Oscillospiraceae bacterium
ATATATGTAACTGCATTAAAGCCTAATCCAGTTATAACCTCAAACAATTCATCAAGGTATTCGTCTTCAAATTTCTGAGTTTTTTTGTCACCTGTTACTGAATCACCAACGTCCCCTAGGTAAGCATAAGCAGAAATAGCTCCAACTTCCTGTGACAGCGCGATAACATCCTTAACATCAGGACATTCATCAGTAGCAGCAATATAAAACTGTGCAACCATATCACTCTTAAGCGCTCCTAGCAAGTCATAAGCATAATGTTCATTATTCACATCCAATAAAAAGCTTTCAATTTTTACACTCAAACTTAGCTTTAGGTCATTCCTTAAGAAGTCAACTAATTTTTGCCCTTTCTCAAATACTTCAATAATCTTTAAAGATAATGCAAAGAGAATATGCCTCTCAGTTATACTACCTCCATCCTTATACATGGAAAGTGGTATTACATCCTTTTCAAAATCAAAACTCACTCCAAATGGTTCTGTTATAGAATTTATTTTTCCTACCATTTTAGCATTACGCCTATTTCTTGCTTCAACAAAAGGCTTGAAAAAACCTTTTACCTTATCAATCTGTGTATGAGGTACCCCATGGAGTGCCATATATACCACAGAATTCTGATCAGGATTGTTTATTCTGCGTCCATTAAGCGGTGTTGCTGAAAAATCTACTCTACACTCGATTCCAATAGTAGTAGCCATCCCGATAATCTTTCCTGCTTCTATAAATTCTCTTGCTCCGCTTATAGAGTCGTGATCCATAATACCAGCAGTCTTCAAACCTGCATTATAAGCCATCCAAACAGCCTTAGTGGGCGAATATGGAGAAAATGAATATGTAGTATGTATATGATTATTTACATCATTTCCACTTTCAGGCCTTTTCAGCTCTCCTGAATCCATTGCAGCCTTAAGCTGTAGCAAGCTATCTAACCGCACTTTTACATCAACGTTATTCAGTTCATTAACTAATTTTTCAATATCAAAGCTCATAAAACCCTCCAAAATAAAATACGCAGATTGCTGAATTTTGGCCGTTTTAGTACATTATCTAAAACTCCATCAAGCTTAAACGGTCAAAATTTAGTAAGATGCAAGGAAGAGGGCATCCCCCGAAACCGGAGCGTATAAAGATACGTGAGGATTTCGGGGAGGTGCCCTCTGACACCGCAGATTGCTGAATTTTGGCCGTTTTAGAACATTTGTTGGCCACCAGTAACATTAATAGCCTGCCCTGTCATATAGCTCGACTGCTCTGACGCTAGGAAAACCAGCACATTTGCTATATCTTCTACTTCGCAACTTCTACCTAATGGCACTTGACTTAAATATTTTTGTTTTACTTGTTCTTCTGTTATGCCTTGGTTTTTTGCATATTGCTTAAATAAGCTATTGGGTCCTTCATTCCATAAGGTTGAATTCAAAAGATTTCCCGGGCAAATTGCGTTTACTCTAATACCATATTCCGCTAACTCAAGCGCAAGGCTCTGCGTTAGACCTATTCCACCAAACTTTGCTGCTGCGTATGCTGAATTTTTTGCAGAGCCTTTTTTCCCTGATTTGCTATTAATTTGTATTATGTTTCCTTTACCTGCTGGTATCATTACTTTTGCTGCTGCTTTTGCACAGATGAAGTAACCTAATAAATTTACATCTAACATTTTTCTCCACTGCTCTGCTGGAAATTCTGTGACAGCTTTTGCAATTAGAATAGCTGCATTAGAAACCATTAAATCAAGTTTGCCATATTTCTCTACTGTTGTGTTTACCATGGCTTCAACTTCCGCTTCATTGCACACATCTACTTTTATTG
>CAYRVM010000298.1:0-1811 GCA_964427575.1 uncultured Oscillospiraceae bacterium
CCAGTACAAGCATTGGCATTCCCGCTATTTATTATTAGCGCTCTAATGTGATTGCTTTGTATATTTTCCATATCAACAATAACCGGCGCGGCTTTTACAATATTCTTTGTAAAACTTGCAGCCGCTACTGCTAACTTCTCAGTATAAATAAGGCAAAGATCTCTCTTCCTTGCCTTTTTAATCCCACTATGAATTCCGATTCCCGAAAAGCCTTTCACGAAAGAAAGACCTTTACCCTCTATAATTTCAAAATTGTTGTTCATTACTTTACCACCTTACCATAGTTCCACTGCCATCATTTGTGAAGACTTCAATCAACAAACTATGTTTGACTCTACCATCAATAATGTGGACATCTTTAGTCCCTTCTTCAATAGCTTTTATGCAACATTCCATCTTAGGAATCATTCCTCCGACAATTGTCTTGTTCTTAATAAGTCTTCTTATTTCTCCAACTTTAATTTGCGAGAAGAAAGTGGACTCGTTATTTATGTCTAAATATAAGCCTTTCACATCTGAGAGCAAGATAAGCTTTTCTGCAGAAATTGCCGAACTAACAGCTTCTGCTACATAGTCTGCATTTACATTATATACATTACCTTCTTCGTCTTCACAAACTGGAGAAATTACAGGTAGATAACCATCCGCAAGCAAGTCTTGAATGAGATCTTTATTTACGTGAGTAATTTGACCAACGTAACCAATATCAATTTTCTTGTCCCCTTCTTTTACGAATAATTTTTCTGCCTTCAACAATTTGCTATCTCTTCCACTAATTCCAATTGCATTCAAACCATGACTACATAGCTCTCCTGTAATATCTTTGTTTATTTTTCCTGAAAGAACCATCTCTACTATTTCAGATGTTTTCTTATCAGTTACTCTTTGTCCCTCAACAAATTTACTTTGTATCCCCATGTTAGTAAGCATTTCAGTTATTTTTTTGCCACCACCATGAACGATTACAATATTTATACCTACTAATTTTAGCAATGCTACATCTTCAATAAAAGCCTGCTTGCTCTTGGGAGTTTCCATTATACTGCCTCCATATTTTATTACAAAGGTCTTGCCTGCAAACTTTTTAATGTATGGAAGTGCTTCAATTAATACTTCAACTTTGTTCATAATTTAATCCTCTTTTGCTTTCGGTTTTTATAATTATACATATTTACTAATAATTATGCAATATGCGATCTCGCAATTCATTAAATATAATTCATATTAGTAATTAAATCAATAGAAATTAAATGATTTCTATTTTATCTCCAACTTTTACATTTCCTTCTTTAATAACCTTTGTAAATATACCTTCCGTTGGCATAACGCAGGTTCCGGTTTGTTGCTTTATTGCACAGCCATGATGGCATGTCTTCCCGATTTGTGACACTTCTTGAATAGTTTCTCCAATTTGTAGCTTTGTCCCGATAGGAAGGTTCTTTAGTTCTATGCCCTTTGTCGTAATATTTTCAGCGAAAGCACCAAAAGCAAGTTCAAGTCCCATTTCTCTCATCTTGTCAACGCTTTCATCTGCTAACAAGCTAACTTGTTTGATTTCTGAAAGTCCAAAGTGAGCATCTGAAACTATTCCACCGTCCTTAAATTCCGCTTCGGCTACTGGTTGCTTAACGATTCCTGTTTTGTCGCTTATATTAATTGAAAGTACTGTTCCCATTTTTTCTCCCCCTTAGCTATTGTCTTAATTAATCAATAGGCTTGGGAATTCTCTCAGAAACACCAAGCGACCAGTCTCCGCGCTAAAGCGCTCCGACTATCGATTATGTCGCAAGGGTTTCCTCGAAAATTCCCAA
>CAYRVM010000299.1:0-1804 GCA_964427575.1 uncultured Oscillospiraceae bacterium
TTCAGGCATAGTATTTGCTATTCTATAACCTATCTCACAATGCTTTTGCATAATTAAAAATTCATCTTCATCAAGCTTGCCAGGCTTCAACAGAATGCTTTCTGGTACGCCTGTTTTGCCTATATCATGCAAAAGTGATAGAAGCTTCAAATTTGCTATTTCAAAAGCCTGAAATCCCATTTGCTCTCCAATAATTTGCGACATTTCAGACATTCTTGTGCAATGGTTACGAGTTTCCCCTGTTTTCTCTTCCAACACCATTCTTAAATTCTCAACTATCGTACTTCTGATATTTTTGCTTTCAAGAAGCTTGGCAGTATACATTCTTTCCTCAGCTAAATGCTGCATTTTTTCTAAGCTCTGTTCTTTTTCTGTTTTAGTTCCAACCCCAAAAGTTATATTAAGCATTAACTCGTCTTCTGATTCTTCCTCACAACGTTTTTTAATTTGCATAACTTTTGCACATGCTTCTTCATATGTAGTTTTAGGAAATATTATTGCAAATTCATCTCCGCCACGTCTTGCACAATAAGCATTATCACCACATATTTCTTTTATTATTTCTGCTATTTTTTTAAGGATAACATCCCCAGCTTTATGCCCATAAGCATCGTTTATTAACTTTAAGCTGTTAACATCTCCAACGATTATAGATACAGGAACTTCACCTGATTCTTCTATCGAATCCAATACCTCTTCAAACTTCCTTCTGTTATATAAGCCTGTTAAAATATCATGACTACTTCTGTAAAGAATTTCTTCGTCTTTTAATTTACGTTCAGTTATATCTTGTATCGTACCAATCATTCTAATTGTATTCCCATTCTCGTCAAAGTAAAGTTTTCCAAGTCCATGAACCCAACGCTCTGCTCCATCATTAAAACGAATTATTTGGTATTCCATATCAAAAAAAGTTTTTTCAGCATACAGCTTAGTAACATAATTAAAAAGTTTTGTTTGCCATTCTGGATGAACAATATTAACCCACCCCTCTAATGTGTGTGGGTATGTTTCATCAACACCGAAAATCTTCTCGAGTTCAGCCGAGCAAGTCCATGTACCATTTGCCACATCATTCATATAGCTACCAATATGTGCCACTTTTTGTGATTCAAGCAGTATAGATTCACTTTCCCTTATTGTATCTTCCATTCGCTTGTGCTCACTGATGTCCCAATTAGTTCCAATCATATGTAGTGGTTGCCCTAATTCATTCTTTTCAACAATAGCAAGAGCCCTAATATTTCGAGTAGTACCATCAGGCCAACATACTCTAAACTCTGTATCAAAATCTTTTTCGCCTTTTATTGCCATCTCTACTTCTGAATCGCATCGTTCTATATCATCAGGATGAAGACCATCTCTCCAATTTTTATAAACAACATTCAAACCATTTTTTTCAACCCCATAGAGTTTAAACATCTGGTCATCCCAAATGATATTGTTATTAACAATATCATAATCCCATATGCCAACACCACCAGCACGTGTCGCTAATTCAAGGCGATCAGATGTCTGTTTTAGATGGTTTTCTGCTCTTTTAATATCAGTGATATCTATCATTACAGTTAGCAATTGTGTTGAATTTTCAGTTTTTATTATTTCACCCGAAAAAAGTCCAGTCAATATCCTACCATCTTTGGCACGAACATCGACTTCTAAATCCGATAACATACCGTTGGTCTGTAGTAGCTTTCTTGCTTCATCCCTCTGACTTTCATTACAAAATAACCCTAACTCTGAAGCCGTTCTCCCTATTATTTCTTCCCTTGAATAACCTATTTTATTAACAAATGCTTCATTT
>CAYRVM010000300.1:0-1802 GCA_964427575.1 uncultured Oscillospiraceae bacterium
AATTTTTCTATACACTATTGAATTTTGACTTATTTCTTTAATAATATTATCAAGCATTAGGTGTTTAACTTCAACACTATGTGAAAAGACACAAAGATCAATTGAATCTATATCAACTAACAATTTATCAAGTGATTGGTTATCGTTACCCATTAAACAAAGATCATTTTCCGAAATAATTGAAAATGAAATCTTATTTTGAATTTGGTTTCTCCAGCAATAGATATGTTTTTGAGATAAATACATTTCTTTTTTTATTTTCTCATACATTATTTGTGTATTAATAACGTTAAGAAAAATTCTAACTAAGTCTTTAACGCCATCAATAGTTGTTTGGGCGAGATTCAATTTCAAAGCCTTGCGCCGCCTGTGCCCATATTGAAACATTAAAATTGATCTGCGAAGAACTACCTTAAACTTTAGCCTATTGCTTATATTGAATTCGTCAGTTTGGTCTGAAACAACCTCATAGTCCAAATTAGTAATTGAATCGGAAAAAATTTTAATTATATTTGATAAATTAGTTGCACGATCTAACTCTTTGTTGTCGATAACATAAAGCTTTCGAGATGATCCCATTAAGCTTTACCTCCATAGAATTGAGATATTAAAATTTTTAAATTACTTGGAATTAAGATTCTAGCAATAATCATAAACAATTTAAATAGAGAACGGATTGACGCTTTTACCTCTGACAAATAAAATAATGTAAAGCATAGCCAAACAGTTCGCGGGAAAAAACTAAATTTGATTTTTGTGTTGTGTTTCTGTAATCGTGAACTTGCGTATTTTGCCCATTCATTATTTTGAAAATCCTCTGTTTTAAGGCGATTTACAATATTCAAATAAGATATATTCGCTGCCTTTTGTTGAATACTTGAGTCAGATTGTGTCATTGAGTTAGGGGTTATACGGTATTTCGTAAGGAATTGTGGGATAACAAAAATTGGCTCTCTATAAAATTCAAATATTTTGCTCCATAGATAGTAGTCCTCGGGAGGTTGCACTACTAAATCTGTAGGGTACCCTCCTAATTCAATTATCACGGATTTTTTAAAAGACATAGCGCTATGGACATATTTATTCATAAAGAGTATTTCAAATCGCTGGAGAGAGCCATCTTGAGATGGTTTAATTGTTCCACAAGTTTTGTTATTCATATCAATCTTAGTAGCCCAGTTTGTTACACAAACTGTTTCTGGATTCTCTTTAAACGCATTAAGATGAAGTTTTAGGAATTCTTTTTCCATTAAATCGTCTTGGTCAATCCTTGAAATAAATTCAAATGATGTTTTACTTATACCAAAATTTAATGTTGACGCAAGTCCCGAATTTTCTTTTTTGAAAAACCTTAGTCTCGAATCGTTAAAATTTTCGTATATACTGGCGCTATCGTCAGTGCTCCCATCATCTACTAGAATTATCTCAAATTTTGTGAAATCTTGTTGAGCAATTGATTCCAAGGTTTGGGCAAGCGTTTTTGATCCATTATAAACTGGTAAAAGAATTGAAATCATTTTATAATTGATAGCCCCTTCATAGTATTCTTGATTCCATCTTCAATATGCGTTTTTTTCAAATCACCAAAATAGTTGGAAAATAAGTTGGAATCTAAAACACTTTCACCAATCAAGTCAATCGTTTCCGAAGTTATAACAATCTGTGATTCTAAACTCTGCAAGCCATAACTGCCAAGAATTAAATCTATTTCATTTACTATCTCCATTTGAGTTATCCCCTCGCCTGAAGAGAGGTTCAATATATCTGGGGAAATTTGAATATTTTCAACAATTCTAATTAAC
>CAYRVM010000301.1:0-1770 GCA_964427575.1 uncultured Oscillospiraceae bacterium
ATGACTTTTTATTGCATGCAAGAACCTAACCGGACAATGCTGATATTTTGTTGCTTAATGTGAAGAGCGCGAAACACCGTCTCTTATTCTTGTGAAATGAACAGACAATTTAAAAAGAAACAGGTAGAATCCATAATCGCTTAATGTAAAAATTCTTTTATTGGGTAACTCTTGACCTTCAATTGAGTCACTTGGGGAATTGTTTAAACGATCAAAAAATACTATGGAGTCATTTTCTAATTTACCGCCTTTGGGAAGATAGAAGATATGACTGACGTACTGCTTTCTTATGTCTGAGATGTGCGAATTTATTGATTGAATTGTTTTTTTCCCTTTTTCAACGTGGGCCTTTATCAAAGTTTGTTCGTATTTGGTAAGGTTGAAAATAGGGGCATATACCATTCGTAATGGCATAAAACGCTTATTGGAAGGATCAATATCACAAGTATTTGACAATATCATACCGGGCACCTCTCCGATATCGGTACTCGGTAAATTTATGTAGAGTAAATTTTGTATGCCATCGCCCTGAAAAATATTTTCATGGTCAGATAATTGTGAAGAATAAATTCTCTTATCAATATTATATGGGAATTGGCTTAATTCTTTGAATAATTCTTGCTGAGCCGTTGAAGACAAATATTGCGGAAGATATTTTTTGACTTCTTCAAATGGAATCATATTAAATCCCAAAAATGTTCATCTACTGTTTTAGAAAATTCAGGTTCAATATCTTTGATATTGTCTAGTATGTTTGATGCAAACTGGTGGATCACGTCTATTTGCTCTAATGCAACGGTCTGATCTTTGTCCATTAACTGATAATAGTCAAAGTTCATTTCCGCTGGCGCTTTAAGTTGAACATGTAGAATAGAAAAATCAACAGGATTTGCGGATGGAGACCCCATATAAGAGTAATACAAAACAGCGGCTGTTGTAACACTGCCGACCACATTTCTAAATTGAGATAATGGCATGTAATTATTCCTCGCAAACCGGATTCAGTGTATTTAGAAATTCTTTATCTAATAAATTAAAGAACAATTCCTTTTCTGCTGTATGGGCACACTCAACAGCGTCTTTAAAGCTATCAAAATTTTCCTGTCGCACATGAGTGTCTATGTCAACAATTGATCCCTTTATGGCTTGACCTTCAAAAATTACTTCAGCGAAATTTATTAATTTTAGGTTGCTGGCGCCATGTTTATAAGGAATTTCTGCCGTGAAATTAATATGGTTTGATCCAAGACTTTTATCATTTAGCTTGATATCTAAATTGCTTTTCTCAAAGAAATTAATATCAGGCAATATATTTATATACCTTAAAGCTGTGCGAAATTGTTTCTTAATCAAGTTTAATTCAGAAACTTTATTGTATGTGTTAAATATTTTTTCAGAGAATACTTTCCATCCGCAGTATTCTTTAATGTTCGTTAACGAAAACACATTTGGACCAGTCTGAATAATAAAGTTATTCTTCTTTATTTTGTAATGTGGAGAGAATTTCAAATTCGGATCTTGATTTCGTATCGCCGCAGGCAACTGCAATATAGGCAATTGTTCAACATCCTGAAATTCGTTTTTAAACTGATTGAAAACAATTCCAAAAATTGCGTCTCCTGGAAAATCTGACTCGAATCTAATTTCGAATATTGCTTCGATGATAGGGCAAGGATTTATTGAGAGCGGTAATTTATTCATCTATAGATTCCTGTAATAAGAAACTATCTCAAAATCCCGTCTGAGACCCACTAACTGCGTTGGAAGGTG
>CAYRVM010000302.1:0-1750 GCA_964427575.1 uncultured Oscillospiraceae bacterium
TAATTAATCTTGAAGAAATATAATAAATAACCCCACCCAAATGTCGAGGTATTGCTTATAGCTTTCCATAGTGGAGTAGCGATAACTTCAATCTAGCCAAGATATGCGTCTATTTTCTCTTCCAGCCAAGACATTGCCCCCCTGAAGCTTTGCATATCTGCATCTGAAACGTCATTTCTATGTGCATCGCTTCTGCCAATTGAGTTTAACAAGACCATTCTAGAATTGAACTTGTCAACATCTTCTGAGAAAATATGCTTAAAGCCTGCCTCCCAATTCTTCCGCATCAGTTCGCGGAGATCGTCGAAATATATCTCATGCTTGTTCGGATCAAATAAGTCCCGATAAGCTAGTGCTTGATATTATAGGCGTTTTTTTGAATCATGCTTTGCAAGAATTTGTTGCTTGGCTGAAGTTTCCCCATGGATAGATAGTAATACTTGAAGAACAACCTTTCTAAGTCGATGTTCAGTATTGTTTCGTCGTTCACTTATTTCAGCAAGTTTTTCGGCATTGGATAGATTTAATCGCCTATATCTTTCCTTCTTAGACAAGTGTTTTTTAATGGCATCAATCTTAAAATCGAACCCTGATGCCGACTTACAAATTACCCCGTAGCCAATTAGGTGCTGTGTATATGCAGGGTCGCTAGCTGCTAACTCAGAGAAATCTTGTATATCGCCTCTAGCCAGATAGGTTAGCATTGTATATTCATCTTGATAATGCTCAGACAGTACGCCTATAACCATTTCACAGAAATTATTTCCAACACCTTCACTAAACGATTCAATTGCTGAATCATACAATAGTCTATCAACATGCCGGAGTGCTTGCTTATCTAGTTTCGACTTTATATGAGAGCACGCTTGCCGTATGAGGAATGGATGCCCGCCAAATTCTCTTGTCAGATAAGTGTAGATATCTTCATCAATACTTATTCCCATATACGACGACAACGTCTCTACCATTTGCTTAGTCTGGAATACAGTAAAACCATTTATGTATTCTGGCGTGATTTGTCCATATAAAGGATTGTCTCCTCCTTGAATAAATGGTGTTTCTAGGCAACGCGGGTTGGTACCAGCAATGATTAGGGTGATTGGGTTATTAGATTTCTGAAAAATACCTCGAAGAACATGCCAAAATTTTACATAATCAAAGCCACTTCTCCAATGCTCTGAGAATGAAACATCAAATGTTATCTGCTCTATTTCGTCAAGAATAATTAGAATCTTCTTGTTAAACCTTTTGTTAATCTTAAAAACATCCTTATCAAATTCAAGTGCCGCATTTGATTCAGTATATGCATCACGACTGATGACTAATTTAGAATGGTATTCTTCCTTAATTTTACTTATAATATAATAAAGAGCATCCCACCAACGCCCCAAATGCAAAAGTTGGCAGTCTATAATAGTGGATACCCCCCCTTGGCTCTCTAAACGCCGACATACTGATAGCAATATGGATGTTTTTCCACTTCTTCGCAACCCAAATAGCGCTCCATTTTGCCCCATTTGATGCTTATCTGTTAGAGTTTGGCAGATATCTTCACGACCAAAGAAATAGAGGTCCTTTTTTAGCGGGGAATCGAAATCAAATAGATTTCTCTCAAAAAAGTACTTCTTTATTCTATCTCTATAAAAATCTCCAGATTTTATACAAGCAAGTTCAGAATAAGTGAATGGGGTTATTATTCTAGTGTTTAATTGCAAAAATAATAAATAGAACTATATTATGGCATAGGAGG
>CAYRVM010000303.1:0-1749 GCA_964427575.1 uncultured Oscillospiraceae bacterium
TTTTTTTTTGAGTGCTCTGTTATCATGTTGACAACATCCGATACAGACATTTTGGAAAGCTTATACACGGTCTTAAGTGTCAACGTGGTATTGTTATTATATTTCCTTATATCTATTGGATATTTCAAATCCTCGATCCATTCAACTTTTCTGCGATGTGAATAATGACCAGCATCTTTATTAAAGTAATAGTCAGAATTGATTATACCGATCATTCTTATAGATTCAGGACTGTTATAAACTAAAACAATATCACCGTCCTTCATCTCATGAGCAAAGGAAAATAAAGTGCTTGCGTTTTGGGTAGGATTATCACCAAACTTACCCAATGCTGCCAAGCTTTTGAGAATATCCTGGTAATCCTGCTCTGCAAGATCCAGCTCGGGAATGAATCCAATTGCAATTTCACCTTTTTCCAAACACTCTTTATACAGTGCATCTGATTTTCTCTCACCCAGGGATAGTTTCCATATGGTGCTGTCAGAGCCGATTCGGTCTATATATGGTGCATTTTCTTTACGTTTGATTATCTCTTTGCCTGCATTGATGCAAAAGTCTTTAAATATCCCGTTTTCAAGCTTATAACCTACATCGCCTTTATCCTCAGTGAGCATTGGTCGAATGCCTTCAATAAATTCCTCATAGGAATAAGACTGATGAAAGGTGATATTTTTAATCCTGTTTTCTTCCTTTGCCTTCTGGCAGCTGCTATTCTTGTTGAAATATGTCTTCTCAAAAGCATCAATAATATTATTAGTGGCAAAGGTCTTTCCTGTCCCGGGAGGTCCATAAAGGATCAGGTTAGGGTTGAAATTCAATAATCCAGCCAGGTCAGCATATTCATCATTCACTTCAGTCTCATCATCATCAGAGGGTGGAATGACTTGTCCGGGTATTACAGGCTTGTCAGGGGTTAAGATCAAAGCCGAACGCTTTCTTCCAACAAGCAAGTTATCATATAGCTTGATGGCATCGGACACTTTGAAAAACCCCGTCTTTTCCATCTGCTCAATAAGTTCTATAAGAAATTTTCGTTTTTTCGTAGCATTATCCTGAACCGCAAATTCGCTCAGTTCTCTGATAGTGAACTTACCATCTTCCTGATTGCGCTCTTCATACAGCTTGTTAAACTCTTCATATAAAACAAACTGTCCATTGACAAACCTTTCAACCTGTAGAATCTCCATCTTTTCAGCCTTATTAACTGCTACCCTTATGTCACCATCTTTATAATCCACCTTGGCATTTTCTAACGCCACATAAACATTCACAGCTCCTGATTTAAAGTCAATATCCTCAAATTTCGGGCACTCATTTCTTGTTGTAATTGGAATGAAACCAAGGTTCTTGACACTCTTAGTCACTTTGTTAACAAGGTTAAGATCATGAATAAAGTACTTATATCTGGTAAAATCATTTGTAACACTTACTTCTTCATAAGCTTTTATTTCTTCAAACAGCAAAACACCATCATCCTGTGGATTAACGGAGTTTTTCATCTGTGTATACTCTTTGGCACGCCAAAGACCAATAATTTTGCCCTCGTATGCTGCAAATACATAGTCACCTACTTTTACACCACCATACCAGACACCACCTTCAGCACTCGCTGCATAAAACTTTTTCTCAACCTGTTCCGGATATTTATTGCTAAATTTCCCTAGAAAAACATGTGCCATCGTTAACCCTCCATAAAGTTATTTTTACTTGAGTGATAATAAATACCCTTTTGTTCAACTTCCCCATCAC
>CAYRVM010000304.1:0-1739 GCA_964427575.1 uncultured Oscillospiraceae bacterium
TCGCTTCCGCAAAGATTTTCGTCGCTTTAAATAAGGATTCGATCTCAATGTATTCATTCTTTTGATGTGCCACCTCAACATCTCCAGGGAAGCAGGCGCCAAATGCCACCGCATTATCCATTGCTCGTGCATAGGTTCCGCCACCTATTACCATCGGTTGGCTTTCATGATCCCCAGAATGTTTTCTATATATATCCATTAGGGAAGTCACAATTTCGCAGTCTTTTTCCATATGTATCGGCTTTTTGTGGTCAACCTTCATTACTCCCAAATCATATGGTTCCATTTCAATTGCTAATGCATCATAGATTTCATCATCAGTACAAGAGATTGGGTATCTAATATTAACAACAATCCTAGCGGTTTCTTTATCTATAATCGCTTGGCCAACATTAAATATCAATTTGCCAGAGACTTCGTCGGAAAGTCCTAAGGATATTTTTTCTCCATTCAGATTAAATCCAATTTTTTCATTGTAAAACTCTACAAATTCAGAGATGTCCTCGTTGTTAATTTTGAGCTCGCCCAAAAATTCCATCATTATTGAAATAGCATTTTTGCCATGATCTGGGTGCGCCCCGTGGGCTGACACGCCTTGTGCCAGAAGCTTCAGATTCTTTTCGAAAACCTTGATTCCGATATTGTTGCCAGTTTTCTCTCTGTAGTGGGCAAGCTTTTTTTTCAAGCCTTCAACGTCGCTGGTGAACAAGGTTGCCTGGCAACTGTCAGCCACCATGTTGGGCGCGTTTCCACCCTTTAGGCTTATTAGTTTGGCTCCTGGTTTTAATGATTTATTTACTTTTTTTACTATTTCGAAAATTAGTATGCCCATTTCTCCATGTATAACAGGAAATTCTGCATCTGGGGTGAACCCAAAGCTAGGTTTTTCTGATCTCTCAAGATAATATTTCATACCTGACCAGTTTACCTCTTCATCCAATCCAATTATTATTCTAACTCTTTTTTCTGTCTCAATATTTGAATCTTTCAAAGCTTTCAAAGCATAAAGTGCTGCAACCATTGGACCTTTATTATCTATAGCTCCTCTTCCGTAAATTTTGCCATCGCTAATCTCTCCCCCAAATGGAGCGAAATCCCAATCATTACCTTCAGGAACAACGTCTAGATGCCCAAGAATAGCCATTATTTCTGATCCGTCTTCACCCGAGAACTCTAAATGACCACCATAATTATCTACATTCTGTGGCTTAAAACCTGCTTCTTCTCCCTTATTTAAAAAGAACTTGAATGCCTTGTCCACACCCTCACCAAACGGAAAATCTCCTTCTGGTTTCTCAACTACGCTCCTTATAGAAATCAGCTCTCTGAGAGTCTCCAACATTTCATCTCTGTATTCATCAATCTTTTCTAGATAACTCATTTTACTTCCTCCTCAGTTTTGCTAGTTTGCACAAATTCCGTTCCTACAATTTTAATTATATCTTCGAGCGCAACTTCTGCTCTTTTTAAATGTCCGGATTCAATAATTGACGGGTTTTCTTTAATTCCTTGATCCAGTGGAATTACTCTATATTCAGTTCCTTCAGATTGATATTTATCCACCCAAATCGGAATAGCACTCGCTTTATAGTTTGTTATTGCACTGGTGCTTACCATGTAATCCATTTGAACTTTCGCTATGATACCTTCTTCTGTATATCTATTATCAAGAGTTTCTACCCTCTGATTTGATATAAAGTTTCCCATTGAGTAGAATACTGCTGTCTTTTTCCCGGAAT
>CAYRVM010000305.1:0-1722 GCA_964427575.1 uncultured Oscillospiraceae bacterium
ACTTGGTTTAGCTCCTATGGAATTATATGCTGAATTTGGATCTGACCTTAAGTCTAAATCATCAAGAATATATTCTACTCTCTCATCTCCTGATTCCCCGTCTCTAGGTTCCATTTTAATTAATGTCTCAAATCCCCTATCCTCAAACCCAGTTGCAATAACCGTAATTTTAATCTCATTTTCCATTTCCTCTTTGATTGAGGTTCCAAATATTACTATTGCGTCTCTATCAGCAGCTTTTTCAATCAGGTCTGCCGCTTCGTTTACTTCAAGCATACCAAGGTCGTACCCTCCGGTGATGTTTAACAATATCGCTTTGGCTCCGTTTATTGAAGTTTCAAGTAGTGGGCTTTCAATTGCTTCTTTAACTGCTTTGCTTTCTCGATCTTCTCCTCTTCCTCTTCCAACGCCCATGTGAGCGATACCTCTCTCATTCATGACTGTCTTAACATCGGCAAAATCTAGGTTGATAAGACCAGCTTCAGCAATCAAATCTGATATTCCTTGTACTCCTTGCTTCAAGACATCGTCTGCCATTATAAATGCATCTAACATGGTTGTACTTTTTTCAGAAATTAATAGAAGTTTATCGTTTGGTACAATTACTAATGAATCAACATATTTTTTCAGAAACTTTATTCCAAGCTCTGCATGTTCTCTTCGTTTTTTACCCTCAAAAGTGAATGGCTTTGTTATAACACCCACTGTAAGAATACCTAAATCCTTAGCAGCTTTAGCAATTATTGGCGCTGCTCCTGTTCCGGTTCCTCCGCCCATTCCTACAGTTATAAAAACCATATCTGAGCCAGTCATCTGTTTAATAATAACATCCAGATTCTCTTCTGCAGCCTTTTGCCCAATTTCGGGATTTGCTCCGGCTCCAAGGCCTCGAGTTAGTTTTTCTCCAATTTGTATTTTTATTTCAGCTTTACATCCGTCAAGTGCTTGTTTGTCTGTATTTACAGCTATAAAATCTATACCTTTAAGTCCACCATCTATCATGCGATTGACTGCATTGCTTCCACCGCCACCGACTCCAATAACCTTGATCCTAGCAGTACTCTCAATATTTACTTCAAATTGCAACATAAGTGAGCTACCTCCTGTATATTATCTATGCATTATACGCTTGATTATAACATGCAAATGATGCGTTTGCACTATAAATTAGACACTTGAAACTATTTTCTTATTATATACTTGTCCAATAATATCCTTCTAATAACCCCAAGATTTTGGAATAATCTTCCTCCGAAAACTAGTATTGCGGCATAATAAAGAGGTACTCCAAGTTTATCTCCTAGGAATGCCAAAACTCCAGCAAGAAGTGCATTTAGGAAAAACCCTGTTGTAAAAATAGTCATATTGAATTTGCCTTCAAGTTGTGCCCTTCCAGCTCCGATAATAGAATCTAAAGCCGCTAGTAATGCCATAGTTATGTAAAATGAGTATTCTGATGGATATGAAATATTTAGGGCAAACCCTAAAAATATACCTGTAGCAAGACCAATAATTGTTGCAATAATCACTTTAATTTCCTCCCTTTATACTTTTTACCATATATTTATAATTAAATCCTTCTGAATATTTAGGAATTTGAATATTGTCAGAGATTTTAACTTCAAATGTAAGGCCGTATTCTTTAAGTAATGCTCCGTAGCTTTCTGGCGCTACCATACTTGCTGCCATTCTTTTCGAATCGCCTATTGCTTCAATTCTAAA
>CAYRVM010000306.1:0-1706 GCA_964427575.1 uncultured Oscillospiraceae bacterium
CATATGGTGCTGCGTTAATAGCTAAGGATAGGCATATACCAGATAAAAAAAGCAATTTATTAAAGAAAGCAGAATTATCTGACTTTACGTATCAGTCTGAAATGAAAAGATGCAAGCGATGTGGTAACAATTGCCATTTAACAATTAATAATTTTCCTGGAAACAGAAAATATATTTCAGGAAATAGGTGCGAACGTGGTTCGTGTGAAGTTAAAGTGAAAGAAGATATTCCTAATTTGTTCGACTATAAATATAGAAAAATATTTCAATATAAACCGCTCGAAGTTGAAGAAGCGGTTAGAGGAACTATTGGTTTACCAAGAGTTCTTAATATGTATGAAAATTTTCCTTTCTGGGCTGAGTTTTTTTCCACTTTGAAATTCAGAGTTGTGCTATCGCCACGCTCGACAAAGGGGATATATGAAATGGGTATAGAAACAATGCCCTCAGAATCAGTATGTTATCCTGCAAAGTTGGTGCATGGCCACATCATGAGCCTAGTTAACAGTGGTATAAAGTTGATTTTTTATCCAAGTATTCCTTATGAAAAAGAAGAAAATTGTGAGGGTGATAATCATTATAATTGTCCCATTGTTACTTCATATTCTGAAGTTATAAAGAAGAATATGGACATCCTTGATGAAATGGGTATCACATTTATGAATCCATTTTTGCCATATAACAACAAGAGGGTACTAAAAAAGAGATTGCATGAGGAATTCAAAAGCTTTGGCATATCATATAAGGAAATAGCTGTAGCAGTTGAAAGGGGCTGGGCTCAGGATGAGACAGTCAAGAAGGATATTAGGCAAAAGGGAGAGGAAACACTAGATTATTTAGAAAGAACAGGGCGTAAAGGCATTGTGCTTGCTGGAAGACCATATCATATAGATCCTGAAATTAATCATGGTATTCCTAATATAGTAACGAGTTATGGAATGGCTGTACTAACAGAAGATTCCATATATCATCTAGGCAAGATAGAGCGGCCACTGAGAATTGTTGATCAATGGACTTATCATACACGACTCTATGGAGCTGCCTGTTTTGTAAGGGAGAAGCCAAATCTTGAACTGATACAGCTTAATTCTTTTGGGTGTGGACTTGATGCAGTTACGTCTGATCAGGTTCAGGAATTGCTCAACAACTATGATAAAATATATAACTATGATAGCAGCACAAACACATCTTTTCACAGAATATTAGATACCACTCAGAGAAAGGCCCTAGCGCGAAAGATGCTGATGTATATTAAGCAGTCGCCTTCCAATAATGCGCGCACACCCTTGAAAAGCGACCTCCCACCACTAAACCTGTCAAAAGCTACTGCTGCTAATTTATTTCTGAGGAAAGCGTTAAAAGATAATAAAAAGCACTATGCCCGGCTGCACTTTGAACTTATTCCCAAGGGTCCCCATCTCGTTATACATATGCCTAAACTATCCGCTGATTATTGTTAAATAAGAATGTGTTTATACCACCAATTACATGCTTATTAGCTTATATCATCCAACAATATAATAATAGCATCAGGAATTTTATATTCAATGCCAATTAATATTATTAAAAACTACTCAAATTTTTATGGATATGTAGTCACCTAGTTCGATATATAAAAATAATTATCACTCCCAAGAACGATCAACGTGCCAAAAAATAACACTAATAAAGGCAAAACACACATCCAATTGATTTTCTAATCAGTG
>CAYRVM010000307.1:0-1693 GCA_964427575.1 uncultured Oscillospiraceae bacterium
TGGATTAGCATTACCAAATGCTATTTTGCCTGATAACCTTTCTAAATCATAAACCATCTTCAGAGATTCTTTAATATTATTTCTCATTAAAATCTCAGATAATAAAACCTCTACGGAATTTAACCTGTTGTTAATATCAACCGCTGAAAGCAGAGGCTCCTTAAGCCATTTCTTTAGTTTCCTAGAGCCCATTGATGTCTTTGTGTGGTCTAAAATATGAAGTAAAGATCCTTCAATCTTCTTTTCATATAATGTTTCGGTAATTTCAAGATTTTTAAGAGTTGATCTGTCTAAGGACATATGAACATTAGAGGAATAGGTTTTCAAATTTCTTAAACTAGATATCATTTGCTTTTGTGTATCTTTTAAATACTCAAGTAGCCCGCCTAAAGCTTTTACCGAATAATACGAATCGAGTAATCCGATTCCAGCCATTGATTTAACCTTGAATTGATCAATAATTAAATCATTTGCCTTTGAATCGCTCTTATAATATGTATCAATCGACTCAACAATAATCATTGTTGAAGCTTTTATTTCTTCAATTATAGGCAGGTTAAAGAAATACTCGTTACAGATTATTTCTTTTGGGTCCACCTTTACTATTTCGTTTAATACTCTTTCAGAAATATTGTCATCTAGAAACTCAGTAGAATATATTTCTCCTGTTGAAATATCCGTATAAGCTATTCCTACGCCGTGTTCATTTCCAAATACGGACATCAAAAAATTGCTGAATGAAGAATCTAGCATTTCAGAATTCATTAATGTACCCTTTGTCACTATCCTTACAACTTCCCTCTTAACAATACCTTTGACATCTTTGGGATCCTCGACTTGCTCACATATAGCAACTTTAAAACCTTTATCTAGCAATTTTTGGATGTAGATTTCGCTCGCATGATATGGTATACCACACATTGGCGCTCGCTCTTCCTGTCCGCAATCTCTTCCAGTTAGTGTAATTTCCAATACTTTTGAAGCAATTAGGGCATCCTCAAAAAACATCTCGTAAAAATCTCCCAACCTAAAGAATAAGATACATTCTTTGTGGGAGTTTTTTATTTCCATATATTGTTTCATCATTGGTGAAAATTCCATAATTAACCTCAGTTTTTATCTTACGCTTTCTCCAAAAAGACTGAACGTTTTAGCCCCAGTTATCAAAACGGGTATTATCTGACCAATATCAGTTTCTTTTGCTGAAAAATTAACTGGTTTAAAGCTTTCGGTTCTACCGGTAAAGTAATTTTTATTCTTTTTACTTTGCCCTTCAACTAATACTTTTGTTATAGTATTCAAATATGCCTTATTTTTTAAGTCAGCTATTTCATTTAAACTATCAACTAGCCTGTTGAATCGATCTTGCTTAATTTCCTTTGATATTTGATTGGGATAAGTAGCAGCAGGCGTGCCTTTTCTCTGAGAAAATAAAAAAGTATAGGCTAAATCGAAACCAACTTTTGATACAAGATCGAGGGTCTCCTGAAAATCTTCTTCAGTTTCTCCAGGGAAGCCAACGATAATATCAGTTGTAATAGCTATTCCCGGCACTTTTGCCTTCAATTTTGTAACCAAATCAATGTAATCTTGCTTTGAATAATGCCTATTCATACTTTTAAGAATGCTAGTGCTCCCAGATTGTACCGGCAAATGTAAATGCTTGCACAAATTTTCGCATTCTGCGTACGCA
>CAYRVM010000308.1:0-1687 GCA_964427575.1 uncultured Oscillospiraceae bacterium
CTCTGAATCCTCTATTAACTTGCACTTTTCCTGCATCGTCAACCCAAGGTACTCTGAACATGATTTGTCTTTCTGGTTCAAGAAATCTATCAACGATTCCTTTATTAACGAATTCTGGATATTTGTCTAGAACTGGAGCAATTGATTCTAGAACTTCTTCAACTGCTTGATGAAATTCTACTTCGCCAGGATTTCTTTTCTTAACTGTTTCAAGATAGTTTTGGATTAATGCTGACATTTTATTTCTCCTTTTGTTTAAAAAAATTAATTGGTTATAAACCATTTACTTTACAAAGATAGCATAGCAAAAATTGAGAGTCAATACGACTTTGATAAAAAAACAACGAATTCATGAAATCGTTTACAAAATTGATATCAATTGTCAGAATCTTTCCAATATTGCTTAGTTACAAAGCCCATAAATTAATTAATAGATTAGGATAGTATTCTTAATAGTGTATACAAATCACTGTAAATACCGTAAGCAGTTTGTTGAATTTCTGGTGCGTTTTCAAGGATACTTATTTCACCCATTAAATCGGTATTTATAGATATTATTGAAGATGTTTCTGTAATCATACTGTAGATATCAGATTTATCAATCATTGCAGGAGCAACTTTTCCAACCAACTTCCCACGTTCATAATATGCTTCACAAATCAATTTGATTCTCTTGTTGTTTTCTTTTGCATAATCGATTTCTTTCCTCGAAATCTCATCAATACCAATTCTTTTAATATCTCTTGGATTAAGATTTCCATTCATTAAAACATTTGCTATCGCCGCAGTTTTCCCTGCAGAATCCCAACCCAAAACATCCATAGATGGATCAGCTTCTGCAAAGCCTCTACGTTGAGCTTCGATTACAGCATTATCATAAGTAACATCTTGTTCCATCTGAGAAAGTATGAAATTTGTTGTAGAGTTTAAGATACCCTTAAATGAAAGAACCTTGCAGCCAGGAAGGGAGTACTTTAGAAGATTGAATATAGGAGTTCCGTCCATAACAGTTGTTTCATAAAGAAATTCTACATTTGAATCATTTGCTAGCTTATTCAATCTTTTAAAATCACAAGCAATTGGACCTTTATTAGCAGTCACTACATGCATACCTTTAGCAAAAGCGGCCTCAATATATGAAATAGCGGGCTGCCCATCGAAAACAGATAAAGGGCTAAGCTCGATAAGTACATTTGCATTACTGAGCTTAATGAAATCTATAGGGTCGATTCCAGCTAATTGTAATTGTTTTTCTTCGAAAATTTCTTCGAAAGTAAGTTTTCTATTAAGATTGAATTCTAAAGGCTCATTAGTCTTAATAATACTATTGAATTCTCTCAAATCTATCCCTTCTGGATTGTTCAAAGAACCTCTCGAATTCCCAAAAATGGAAACTACCCTGACATCGTATCATAGATCAGCCTTTAACTCTTCCTTCTTTTCCCCTAAGAGAATAGAAAAGGCCTTGGCAGCATTGCCAAAGCCCATTATAAATAAATTTATTTCTTTAATTTCTGGATTTTTCATCATTAATCCTCAATTCCTAAGTCTCAATAATCAATACTCAGACTTAATTCTTCAATCTTCTAAAACAGCACCGGTATTTGCAGAAGTTACTAATTTTGCATATCTTGCTAAGTATCCTGATTTAACCTTTGGCTCAGGCTTAATATATTTTAATTTTCTT
>CAYRVM010000309.1:0-1656 GCA_964427575.1 uncultured Oscillospiraceae bacterium
TTATCCCGCGCCAACAGTTCGAAGTTCCTATTCAGGCAGCGATCGGTGCTCGCATCATTGCTCGCGAAAGTATTCGTGCGATCCGTAAAGATGTTTTGGCTAAGTGTTACGGTGGAGATATTTCACGTAAGCGCAAGCTGTTGGAAAAGCAAAAAGAGGGTAAGAAGCGCATGAAGATGGTGGGACGTGTTGAAGTTCCACAAGAAGCTTTCGTTGCTGCTCTTGCAACGGATGCAGATATTGAACAGATTAAGGCCGCGCGCAAAGCAGGGCAATGATGCTCTCTTTTTATGTACATATCCCGTACTGCATTAAGCGCTGCGGCTACTGTGATTTCAATACCTACACACCGAAGAGATAGTTGTAAAACAATATCTACAATATTTAGTTTTCTAACTGTAAGTATTGCCTTCAGATCTTGATGACAATACCCACAACTTCTTGCGGTCAAAACCTAACACAGGGGACTGACAAATCAAGGGCTTGCGCTGACCCTTCAAACCATTCCTTTGACCCAATATGCGGGCCAGAGGAAATACGCTTAAACCAAGGCAGTTGGTTTACATCTTTGATTTGAGACTCTAATCTTTATTCATGTTGAAACGCATAGGAATTGCATGTTTGGCCGTCATAATTCTGAGTGGATGCGAAGGATGGGATTACTTGTGAGAGGTAAAGGTCTTCAGCCAAAAAATATGAGACTAATTTGTATAATTTGTTCGCTATTGTTTCTAACAGGCTGTGGAGGGGATTCTGTCGATCTTGATCGCGCAACAAAGGCCGCGGAATTAACGAAGGAAGCCTATGACAGGGGAGCCTTTGAATCTAACGCGGTTCCACCAAATGAAGATCTTGATTATTGGAATGTTAGGGATGAAACTGATGACTTTGGAGACAAGACTTTTGATTTGCAAACGTTTAGCGAAAATGGGATAGGACCCTCAAAGGCCTTTCCATCCGGAGATTCATTACAATTAATGGCAGCATGCCTTGGTAAAGATTCCACTACCGACGGAAAATTCTATATAGTTGTGTCCGTACTCGAGGGTACTACTGACCCCCAGGTAATCGGCTCGGTGAAAAGTGCTGACATAAGATTTGATAGTGGGAATCCAAATAATATTCCAGTTTACGTAAGGGGATCTCGCGTGGTGCACCTTGAAAAAGCGAGCAAATATATTCCCAAAATCCTAAATGCTTCCACTTTTTCAGTAAGGTTTGAAGCCCAAGGAAAAACCTATGCGGGAACCTTTCAGGTGCAAGGTTTCAGTAAGTATTTATCGAGTTTCAAGAGTGCTGGATGCCCTATTGGAATGGATTGACCTCTACGACTAAGGAAATAGTTGAGGCAATATCCACATTTGATGTGTCCTGTACTAAGAAATAGTCTTATCAGGCAGGGCATCTATAAAATAAGTCTTCTTGATGCATGGACATCTAATTGTAGGTATTGTTTACTTTCTGATTAGGAGACAATACCTACAATGACTCTTTCCTTCTATGTCCACATTCCATATTGCATCAAGCGATGTGGATATTGTGACTTTAACACTTTCACCCCAAATGAACTTCAAGATGGCGCAACTTTAGAAATTGTTAGCAACGATTACATCGATGCAGTGTTACGAGAATTAGAAGCTGCACCTACAGATGTTG
>CAYRVM010000310.1:0-1647 GCA_964427575.1 uncultured Oscillospiraceae bacterium
GCCTTGCTGCTGTCTCTTTTGTTTTAATTCCGCCCCATGTAATGTTTTATGATGCTGGATTAATAGTATTAACTTATGCGGTCATTATAGACAAAATTCATGTAAGGCAAATTGAACTTATTTGTCTTGTCTGGTTGATCGGAATGACACAAATTTTTGCAGACCGAATAGGGTTTAGCCCGCTTTTTTTTCTTGTGGTCTTCACTTTTTTCCTGTCACTTGTTCATCTTGCCGCTCCAGCAATGCGAAAAGAATCGCAAAACCTTTTTTTAAATTGTAATTCTTAATGATAGAATGGTATATTTAAGAGATGAAAAAACTTAGACTCATCATTTTGATAGTTTTGACGGTTACAGCTTGTTGGGGGCTGTTGAAGTGGTCTCATGGCTCTATCATAGATAAGACGATCGGAAGAGATTTTACTGGATATTGGGTCGCCGGCCATCTTTTTTTGAATGGTGATGATCCATACAATTCAGATAAAATTCTTGCCGTTCATGAATCGCTTGGCTGGACTGAAAAAGAGCGACTCGTTATGTATAACCCTCCATGGGCACTTACATTTGTGATACCTTTTAGCGCGTCCAACTTTACCACGGATAAAATCATCTGGATGCTATGCATGCTATCGTTCATGATGTTTAGTGCAGACCGGCTATGGCTGATCTATGGTGGATCACGCGAGGCTCGTGTATGGGCATTACTTGTCATTGCTACGTTCGTCCCAGGGCTTTTTCAATACAAACTCGCTCAGATCGTCCCTCTGATGCTCATGGGTTTGGTTGGTTTTCTGTATTTTGTCAAGAAGGGGAAATGGTGGCTTGCCGGTATGATGACGGTTTTTATTGCCGTCAAACCGCATACACTTTACCTGTTCTGGTTCGCTTTGCTATTTTGGGCGATGAAACATCGCCTATGGCCGGTTCTGATAGGAAGCTTACTCTCGCTCCTGTGCGTAGCGTTTCTCCCATTATTCTTCAACCCGAATGTATATAGCCAGTATTTCAACAACGTCGTTACAAAATCTTTATATCTATATTGGCTTACTCCCACTTTGGGAGTTTTTTTGAGATTGTGTTTTGGTTCGCAATATGGCTGGCTTCAATACATCCCTACACTGGCAGGTCTGATATGGTTTATTGTCTATTGGCGCAAGTGCAGGAATATGTGGATTTGGGAAGATCAGCTTCCTCTATTGATTCTTGTTTCGCTTATGACAAATTTCTACACTTTGCCAAGTGACTACCTGATGATTCTGCCTGCCGTTATTCAAGGGGCTGTGAGGATATACCAGAATCCATGGGTCCGCTATTTTAGAGGGATTGTTCTTCTTTATGTTATGATTAATGTCTTTGCGGTCCTATCTACATTTTACCTTGGCTGGCATTGGTGGATATGGATTCCTTATGCTTTATGGATCAGTCACATATTCGTAAAAAAGCAACTTGATGTGGTACGATGCCCAGACCTCAAACAAGCTGAATATAGTGTTGGTTAATCAATTGAGAGATACGTTATGCCATTCTTAATGCTATCAAATACATGCCTTCACGGATGTTGCACAATAAATGAACAAGGTATGTATGCACTACGACGGTAAAAACGCGATCATCGTTGGCGCAGGGCCTGCAGGGCTGACCGCCGCCA
>CAYRVM010000311.1:0-783 GCA_964427575.1 uncultured Oscillospiraceae bacterium
AATTCTTATGATGTCAACTAAAATCATGGTTTTTTTATTAGCAATTTCCTTGCAATAGTGAGTCGTTTTTTATATTAACATACAGTATTTTTGTTGTCAATGCTAATCTTAATGAGTCTTTCAGTTTCAGAAATAATGCTAAATCTGCCATTAGTTAAATCTGTTAGCTCATGAATTAATTTATCCGAATTTTCCCAATCAGTAAGCAAATTTGCATTGATATCTTCCGTGGAAGATGATTATTGCCTAATAAATCAGATTATTTTTTGGAAGTCTTTGTAATCACTTTTTATTTCTATAATTTTGCCCTTTGACACGTTGCATATTTGTCCCTTAATTATCGCGTCTTTTGCTATACCAGAATATGCTCTAACGAGCCCTCCGGTGCCAAGCTTAGTTCCACCAAAATATCTAGTAACAACAACAACTAAATTTGTCAGTCCTTCACTAGTTATCAATTTCAAAATTGGCTGCCCTGCGGTTCCTTGTGGCTCGCCATCGTCGCTACACCATTGCAGCTCTTGCTTTTCTCCAATCACAAATGCGGGTACATTGTGATTTGCAGTTTTATTGCTATTCTTACATTCATTTATAAACTCGATTGCCTCATCCCTTGTGTTCACTGGTTTAGCATAAGCAATAAACTTTGATTTTTCAATTATAGTATCCACCATTACATTATTTAATATTGATTTATATAAAATCATTATGATTCCCTTTGCACTAAAAGATTCACCGGATGTAACAGCTGCTAAGCGAGCGAGTCTTTCTGCAAGGACGTTA
>CAYRVM010000311.1:793-1642 GCA_964427575.1 uncultured Oscillospiraceae bacterium
GATTCAGAAAGTTCAACTTTGATCTTTGTTCCATCTGGTAGGTATTCCAAATTTAATACTTCATATTTTTCGCATAAATATGATACGATTTGCCCTTTGTCAAATGGAATAAGCATTTCAACAATTCTTCTGTCAGCAAAAAGCTTTTCCACAATTATCTCTGTTAATTTTTCGAAGTTATACCCTGTCTTTGCTGATATTATTACTGATTCATGTTGATCATTAATTGGAATAGTTTTGTCTTCTAATAAGTCGCCTTTATTATATACAAGCACGATGTCTTTATCCTTAACTCCTAGCTCCTTTAAGACTCCTTTTGTAACATCGATTTGGAAGGGATAATGCATAAAAGCAGCATCAATAACCAAAAGTATCAAATCCGCTGATAGAACCTCTTCTAAGGTTGATTTGAAGGCTTTAACTAGGGCATGTGGCAGTTTACTTACGAATCCAACTGTATCAATCACAACAAATTCTTGACTCGAATCTAATTTTATTTTTCGTGTTGCTGTATCAAGAGTCGCAAATAGCATATCTTCCTCATATACTTGCTTTTCTTCTTTGTTAGAAATTGCGAGGAATTTATTCATTAGGGCTGATTTTCCAGCATTAGTATATCCGACTAAAGCTATAAGAGGGAGTTCTGACTTCTCACGCTTTGACCTTTGGGTTCCTCGGCTCCCCTTGATTTCTTCAATTTCTTTTCTAATCTCATCCATCCTGGTTTGTATATGTCTTCTATCTGTTTCTAGCTTCATTTCTCCGGGGCCTCTAGTTCCTATACCGCCTCCAGTTCTCGATAAGCTCTTACCCATTCCTCTAAGGCGTGGTAACCTATACTGAAGCTGA
>CAYRVM010000312.1:0-1623 GCA_964427575.1 uncultured Oscillospiraceae bacterium
AGATAGACAAAAGAGAGGTCTTATATTAGATTATACCCTTGCAGAAAACATGATACTAGGGTATCACTATAAACAACCTTTCAGCAAAAATGGACTTATGAATTATCCTGAGATACATAAGCATGGACAATTTTTAATTAAAGAATTTGATGTAAGAACGCCAAATGAAAATGTTACGGCCAAATCACTTTCTGGAGGGAACCAACAAAAAGTTATCATCGCGAGAGAATTCTATAAGGACCCAAGCCTTCTAATAGCGGCACAACCAACTAGAGGTTTAGATGTAGGATCTATTGAATTCGTTCATATGAGACTTCTTGAGCAGAGAGAAAATAATAAGGCAGTATTGCTTGTATCACTTGAAATAGATGAAGTATTAAATCTTGCTGACAGAATAGCAGTTATGTACCAAGGCAAGATAGTTGGAATTTTAGACGCCAAGGATGCCACAGATAGAAAATTAGGGATTTTAATGGCCGGTGGTAAATTGGAAGAGGAGGTTCTGTAATGGCTAACGAAAGAGCAAAAAAAATCTGGAGCAGTTTCAGACTTCCTGTATTTGCAGTTCTTCTAGGTTTCGCTGTTGGAGCTATATGTATCATAATAGCGGGCAGCAATCCTTTAGTTGCTTATTTCGCATTATTTAAAGGAAGTCTTGGAGGCGTTCCTAATTTTGGCGAAACATTGTATAAGATGACGCCAATACTTTTTACAGGACTTTCAGTAGCTCTTGCTTTTAGATGTGGACTTTTCAATATTGGAGCAGAAGGACAGTACATTGTTGGCACAATAACGGCAGTAGCCACTGGTTGGTATTTCTCATGGCTTCCAGGCTTTATACTAATTCCCATGATATTGCTATTTGGACTTTTTGCTGGAGGAATTTGGGGCGGATTTGCAGGATACTTGAAAGCAAGATTCGGTGTTCATGAGGTTATAACAACAATCATGATGAATTATATAGCTTTGCATACAACGAACCTAATGGTAAGAACTATATTCAACCCTGAGACACTTATACCAGGATCTATTAGAGAAGCATTTACTGTACCTATTCCAGATCAAGCTAAACTCTTAAAGTTCAGCGATGTTATTCCTCAGTTTGGATATTCAAGCGCACATGTTGGTATAATAATTGGTATTGTAACTGCAATTTTAGTTTATTATTTATTGTTTAAAACAACTATAGGATATGAAATAAGATCCGTTGGGTTTAATCCAGATGCCGCAGAATATGGCGGTATAAGTAAGAAGAAGAATACAATACTTTCAATGTTCCTTGCAGGAGGATTGGCAGGACTTGGTGGGGCAGTACAAGTAACAGGGATTATATACATGGTTAATCAGGTTTCGGCAGGACCTGGATATGGATTTACTGGTATATCTGTTGCACTAGTTGGAGCATCGCATCCATTAGGAGCGATTGCTAGCGCCTTGCTCTTTGGGATATTGGATAATGGAGCGAGACAGATGCAACTGGCTGGAATACCAAAGGAAGTTACCGCTATCATTCAGGCCGTAATTCTAATATTCATTGCTGGGGAATTAATCGTAAAGGTTATTTCAGATAAAAGAAAAGCAAAAGATAAAGTAAAGGAGGAAGAGTAAAATGATAGAAGGCGC
>CAYRVM010000313.1:0-1613 GCA_964427575.1 uncultured Oscillospiraceae bacterium
TAGACCTGGTTCTGGTAATCTCGCTCCGCTCGATGCCAGACCATGGACGTTAGAAATAATGAATAATGATAATCCATATAAAGAATCAATAAAAGTTGCAGTAATATTTCAAGCAATTTCGGGGTTGCTTACAATTGCCATAATAGATGCACAGGCTCTTTTCTTGGCATGGTTATATTGTATGGTTGGATTTTGGGGAGGATATAATATAATTAAGTTTAGACGAGACAAGAATCCGACAAAAACAGATTTATTTCTAATCAAATGGTCTTTTGTTCCATTGTATTTCCTGGCTATTATCATGTCAGCATATATATGGAGACTTAGAGGAATTAGAGACTTTTAAAAGACATTAGAATTTTAACTATCGGCTTCTGGCAACCCAGCTTCGCCGGTTGCCAGAGCCTAGGCGTTAAATTAAAATGAAATATATAATCACATTCTTACTTCCATTATTTTTGACCAGTTGCGTTGCCATCCCATTTCCACATACAGCTGTTCCGAATTCAAATATATCTGGACAGGTCGTTGATACCGAATCTGGTAACCCTATAGAAAATATTGAAGTGAAATTAGCGTGGGCCGGGAAAGAGTGTATTACGGACAAATCAGGCCAATTTAAGTTCAAAGCAGAATGGGAATGGTATTACTGTATTGCCTTCACATTACTCCCAATTCATCCGCCCCGTGGCAATGACAAATTGGAATTTTATGATAATGATTGTAAAAGGCATCAGAACAATAACTATTACCGTAGCTCAGCAATAGAAGTGAATTCATTGATATATCCGCGTATACCTATTGTCGGATGCGGAAGGAATGAAATCAATTTAGAAACAAAAGATGACTTGGGAATCATTAAAATATTAAGAATAGACAAGGAATTTAACCATACTGGTGCTGGCAACCTCGCTCCACTCGTTGCCAGACCATAGGCGTTAGCAGTTGCATGAAAATAATTGGACAGAAACCATGGGTAACTTTCTAAAATTCAGAAGAACAAAAAAAAATCCTATGATTTTGGGCGGGGTCGTTCTTCTATTTTGCGTACTCGGTTACTTTCTTTGGGTTCCTCTCAAAGCTTCTCGAGATGTAGCTAAATTGCGTGCGTGCGAAAAGAACATAAAGCAATTACAACCGGCTCTTTCTGCATATCTTATGGAACATGGCAAGTATCCTGCAAAGCTTTCCGATTTATACCCGAGATATATAGGAAAACTAGATGTCTTTGTTTGTCCTGCTAAAAAAAGAACCATATATGCCAAAGAGGATATCGACTCCAAGAGTGGATATGTTTTGCTTATGCCTAGCAAATCTCCATTAAGCGATGAAGATTATGATCAACCACTGCTCTGCGATCGTAGAGCAAACCATCTTGACAAGTTCGATAAATTGTGGGGCGGAAATATCTTGTTTAATTATAAAGGTTGTGGATATTGCCAGTGGATGCCGGATAAACGAGCTATCAGCGACTGGAAGGACAGGTTTGATTTTCCTGAATGAAATTGCTAACAAATAGGTACTGGCAACTTCGCTTCGCTCGTTGCCAGACCATGGGACGTTAGGCGATAAGGAAAATAGATGAAGACAATGTATTGACAAACGGCACACTT
>CAYRVM010000314.1:0-1609 GCA_964427575.1 uncultured Oscillospiraceae bacterium
TTTTATGTCAAAAGCTGAACAACATAAAGAATTGGAAGCACGAATTGCGAACTTGAAAGCAGTGGTCAAAGCATTGTTACTTGGTGCTCTAATAATAATTATAAGGTCGGTCAAACAAAATACTGGCTGCGGAAATTTAAAAAAGGGGGTCAACCTCCTACTAAAGCAGCCAACTGGTTATCAGTAGAAATCAGCGAATCTAAATATGAGCATAAAGTAACTCCTCTAAAAGTGAAGGTAGGTACGGCAATTATCGAAGTAGAGTCTGATTTTAATGCGGAGTTGTTCTTAAATGTTGTCCGTGCATTAAGCGTCACATGCTGATTAATTTTACTGGTCATAAAGTATATTTGGCTTGTGGTAGCACGGATTTGCGGTGTTCTATAGATGGATTAGCTACTTTGGTTCAGGAAGGATTTAGATTAGACCTCTTCTCGCCTAGTCTTTTTGTTTTTTGCAATCGCCAATGCGATAAACTCAAAATTCTGCAATGGGAACATAATGGCTTTTGGCTTCATTACAGGCTATTGGAAAAAGGCAAATTTCAATGGCCGTCAAAAAATGATAATGGTACGATAACAATTGATTCTCGGCAATTGAGATGGCTACTTGACGGCTTGTCGCTGAATCAACGGCAAGCGCACGCTCAAGTAAGTGCAGGTGTAATAATATGAGAAAAACAGGCTTTATTGCAGGTTTTTATTGCATTCTTATAGAATTTAATCAGTATGAATACTACAGATAATAAGGCAAACTTAACGATAGAAGACCTACAAAATAAATGTGTTCATCTTGAACAACACGTTTCAGAGCTAACTGCTAAAGTGAATTGGTTCGAGGAACAATTTCGTCTTAGCCAACACCGTAAATTCGGTGCTTCCAGCGAAAAGATAAGCTCTGAACAGCAACATCTTTTTAATGAGGCGGAAGTAACGGCAAAGCCAGATTTAGTCGAACCGCCAATTGAAGAAATAACCTATCGTCGACGGAAAAAGGAAGGGCATCGTGAAGAACAGCTAAAAGATTTGCCGGTGGAGATTATTGAATACCGCTTGCCTCCTGAGGAGCAGGCTTGTTCTTGTTGTGGAAATTCTATGCATGAAATGAGCATAGAATTAAGGCGGGAGTTAAAAATCATCCCGGCTACGGTTAAAGTGCTTGAGCATGTACAATATGTTTACAGTTGCCGCCATTGCGAGCGCAATGAAATCAAAACTCCAATTGTGACGGCAGCTATGCCAACACCCGTATTGCCAGGAAGTTTTGTCTCGCCATCTCTCATGGCGCATACGATGACGCAGAAATATTGTGAGAGTATGCCATTATATCGCCAGGAGCAACAATGGTCCCGGCTGGGGCTTGATATATCTCGACAAACAATGTCCAACTGGATGATTCAAGGAGCAAAGAGACATTTAAAGCTTCTCTATAATAGAATGCATCAGCATCTTATTGTGCTGGATATTCTATATGCTGACGAAACTACCTTGCAAGTGCTGCAAGAAGCCGGGCGTTCAGCAGTTAAGGATTCCTACATGTGGCTGTACCGCAGGGCGCGCGAAGGACCTCTAATTGTCCTCTATGAATATCAGACCACCAGAGCAGGCAA
>CAYRVM010000315.1:0-868 GCA_964427575.1 uncultured Oscillospiraceae bacterium
AAGAAACAGCCTGATTGTTTCTTGGTCCTTGTTAATTACAATAATCGGGATTGGATTAACCATCTGGTCATTAAAAACCTTAAGAAAGGCAAAAGGTAACGAGGCTCAGGAAGTTAAAGGTTTGATGCAATTTTCATTTGGCTGGCAGCTTACAGCTGTTTTTGGTGGACTACTTCTGCTACATCTAAGTGGAATGCCTTTGAATAACGCTGCCATGGCTAATTCCGCTGCAATATCTCATTTCGGGCTTTTTGCAGCCATTCAAGGTGGGATGTTTGGATCACAGTCGGCTGCGCTTATAGCCTTTATATTTGCAATGCCGTTTTTAATTCATCCGTTGGTTTTCGGTATGTTTGGTAAATCAGTTGAAAACGGAGGTAAAATGCCTGCTAAGACAGTGTATTTGCTCGCAATTATTGGTGTCATAGGTGTAGCTTATTCTTTGTTTGCTTAGGTTTATTAGATCTTTACACTCAAATGTGGCATCATTATAATACTGTCGCATTTGAGTGTAACTTATAACTGTAATTGTAACTTCCTACAGTACTTGTAATTCCTACTTTTACATGTAATTTCCTTCTATTACTACCTAGCTTTCTGCAAGTTTTTGCTTGCACATATTCCCATACCATATTGCACTATCTTTAAGCGTTCTATTCCCTGTTTTTGGGTCAACATGCACTAATCCATATTTCTTTGTATATCCAAATCCCCATTCAAAATTATCCAGCAGGCTCCACACAAAGTACCCTCGTACATTAACTCCCTCATCTTTTGCCTTTTCCATATTATTAATGTATTTTTCTAGAAAATTTATACGATAATTATCTACTACTCTATTCCCTTCAAGTTTATCCTCAAACGAAGC
>CAYRVM010000315.1:878-1599 GCA_964427575.1 uncultured Oscillospiraceae bacterium
AGCACCATTTTCAGTAATGTAAATTATTGGGTTGTTATAATTCTCACTTACCCACTTCAATGAATCATACATAGCTTTCGGGTATACTTCCCATCCCATTGAAGAATGCTCAACTTCAGGGTAACTAGCCTTTACAGGCATGAATCCTGTTGGTAAAATAGAATTTCTAACAAAAGCTCGAGTATATATATTTAACCCAACAAAATCTGTAGGATGTGAAATAATTTTCATATCTCCAGTTTTTATGATTTTGCTATCAGGCACGAAAAGCTTTTTTAAATCAGGATACTCTCCTTTCAAAATCGGATCCATAAATAATCTATTTACTTTATTAGCATTTTCTACCGCTTTCATGTCGCAATCTCTATATGGCTCGATATGGTATATTATGTTTGCTATTCCACCTTGTACGTCATCTCCATAACTTTTAATTACTTGCATAGCTTTACCATGTGCTAACATTAAATGATGTATAGCTTGACGCCCCTTAAAAATATTTATGTGACCAGGAGCATGTATCCCTAAATAGTACCCTAAACCCAGAAAAGTAATTGGTTCGTTTACAGTTACCCATTTTTTTACTCTATCTGAAAACTTTCTCATTACTACATCTGCAAATTCTGCAAAATATTGAGCCACATCTCTATTATACCATCCGCCAATACGCTCAAGCTCATGTGGAAGATCAAAATGAAATAATGTTGGAAATGGTTCTATTCCT
>CAYRVM010000316.1:0-1592 GCA_964427575.1 uncultured Oscillospiraceae bacterium
ATCCAAGCAATTGCATTACCAATTATTTGAATTACATTGAAAGTCATAATATCTTTAATCTTAAACTCCCCTTCTTCTACCTTTGTTCTCTTATATGCAAAACCGAAAATGAAACTTGCTAAACCACTTGCAATAACCCAGCTCCACCAAGGTGAACCATATTGTACTGCATCGCTTAGTGCGTGTCCAATAAATGCTAGAAGACCCCCAGCTATAGGACCAAATAGCACTGCGAAGAATGCTGCAAATCCATATGCTGTCTGGAAACTTGTTTCTGGAATAGGTGATGGAACTTTAATATACATAAATAATAGCATGAAGATAGCGGCACCTAGTCCAGTTGCAACAATTGTCTTAGTAGTTACTTTAAAATAATCTTTCATTTCTTTCCTCCTTAAAAATAATTTGGGATTGTAAAATTACCAAATATTTACTAAATTTTACATCTATTAGTGTAAACTGTCAACTTAACGGAGCTATATAAGGCATACATGGCCATTATGCTGTTTTGCTCTTCATTAATTCATTAGCAAGGGTTACAGCCTCAGCTGCATTTTCGCTAAAACCATCAGCTCCAATCTTATCAGCCCAACGAGATGTAACTGGAGCGCCACCGACCATAGTCTTAAATCTTCCCTTCAAGCCTTGAGCAACAAGCAAGTTTTCTAGCTTTTGTTGTTGAAGCATGGTTGTTGTTAGAAGTGTACTAGTTCCGATAATATCCGCATTGTATTCGATTGCTTTCTCTAAAATTACTTCGTTCGGAATATCGCGTCCTAGGTCAAAAACTTCAAAGCCATTTGCAACTAATAGGGAAGCAACGATGCATTTCCCGATATCGTGTAAATCGCTTTCCACAGTAGCTAATATAATTTTCCCCTTTTCCTTCCTTTTTTCACCGCGATCTTCCATTGCTTTGTTTAGAACTTCAACCGCTTCCTTGATAGCATCAGCCGCCATCATTACTTCAGGTAAAAAAACTTCTCCATCTTCAAAGAGGTCTCCTATTTCCATTATTCCAGGGACAAAACCCTTTTCAATAAATTCTTCTGGATTTACTCCCTCAGCCAACCCCTTCTTTGCTAAAGATAAGGCCAGATCTTTATCCCCATCAATAATAGACTGTTTTGCATCTTCCAACAATTTCGAATCGATCATAATTATCTTCCTCCATTTTGTAAATGACTTGGGAGATACATCCCTGTCTTCTTGGAAAATTTTTCAACGCAATTAATATCTAAACCTAATAGCTTTGAGATATTTGCCTTGGCCTCAATGCCTCTGCTTCCTGCTCCATAGCCCATAAATATTGTTCCTATATCTAGTTCTTCTCTTCTTTCTCTCATAATTACTTCATCTGTTAGATCTAATAAACTTACTCCTAATTTATCGGCAACGTACTTTTTCGCTTCGTTAAGTCTCATGTTCTTTGCTAGCTGCATTCTGGAAACCAGATCTCCGGCTGTCCTTATGCCGCCCATACCTGAGGCTTGACTGTGAACGATAGCCATTCCCGATGGATCGCCGTAGCCTACCTACAACCCGTCCAGTTTGCCGATCTCCGCCATAGCCGTAGATGCCCTCGAGACACA
>CAYRVM010000317.1:0-1592 GCA_964427575.1 uncultured Oscillospiraceae bacterium
CATTATTATATCGTTCTTGCCAATTTGATTAATATTTTCGAATAAGTCTTTTAACTCCAAAGTGCTTTCTTTTATCAAATTAGCCATTTCAATAGTTGGGGATTTAATGATCTTAACATTGAAAATCGAAAATCTATTAGCTATTTCCTCTACATCGTCAACAATATTATCCATCGATTTTATGATTTGATACATATCTTCCCTATCAAATGGAGTTATAAATGCTGAATTTAGAACTTCTAATACCTTATGTGTCTGGTTGTCGCAGTCGAGTTCAATTTGCTTAATTTTACCAGCTTTTTCTTTAACATCTTCAAAGTTTGTCAATAAATCAAGCAAAGCTTCCGATGATTGGCAAATTAAAAGCATTGTTTCATTAAATAGGTTATAGAATTCCTGTTCCTTTTGATTAATGCCAAACATTTTCACACATCCCCTTATAAGCTTTTTGTCGCATTCTCAATAATGAGTTTGCCAATTAGTTCAGTGACGGGCAGCAGGCCGAGTTCGCCTTCTTTTCTTGAGCGAACAGAAACGGCGCTTTGCTCTACTTCCTTTTCACCGATTACGCAAAGGTACGGCACGCGCTCGTTTCTAGCTTCGCGTATCTTGTACCCGATCTTCTCATTCCTGTCATCCAAGGATACGCGAAGGCCTGCTGCCTCCATGTCCTTTTTCACTTCAAGCGCATAATCAGTAAATTTTTCTGTAACTGTCATCAATTTTACCTGCGTTGGTGAAAGCCAAAGTGGGAATGCCCCATTATATTTTTCAATCAACATAGCTAATGTTCTTTCATAGCAACCTAAAGATGTTCTATGAATGATATATGGTCTTTTCTTTTGTCCATCTGAATCAACATAGCTCATGTCAAAATTTTCAGCTAGAGCTAAATCAATTTGAACAGTTATCATTGTGTCTTCTTTGCCAAATACATTTTTCATCTGGACGTCAAGTTTTGGTCCATAAAAAGCTGCTTCGCCTTCAACTTCATGATATGGAAGATTTAATTCATCCAATATTTGTTTCATCTGGGATTGAGCGCTTTCCCACGATTCTTCACTACCAACATATTTTTCTTTATTGGCCGGATCCCATTTTGAGAATCTGTATGTAACATCTTCTAAAATCCCCAATGTACTCAACATGAATTGAACTAAATCTACAACTCCTTTGAATTCATCTGAAAGTTGATCAGGTCTACATATCAGATGGCCCTCGGAGATAGTGAATTGGCGTACTCTTATAAGCCCGTGCATTTCGCCTGAAGCTTCATTTCTAAATAGTGTTGATGTTTCTCCATATCGCAATGGAAGATCTCTATAACTTCTTAATTTTGACTTGTAAATAAAGTATTGGAAAGGGCAAGTCATAGGTCTTAAAGCAAGAACTTCCTCGTCTTTCTGTTCATCTCCAAGAACAAACATTCCTTCTTTATAATGCTGCCAATGACCTGAGATTTCATATAATTCCTTTTTAGCCATCAGAGGAGTCTTTGTCATTAAATATCCTCTTCTCTCTTCTTCATCTTCTACAAATCTTTGCAGTAATTGTATTATTTTAGCGCCCTTAGGCATAATAAGCGGCAAGCC
>CAYRVM010000318.1:0-963 GCA_964427575.1 uncultured Oscillospiraceae bacterium
AAATTGTCTCGAAGTCCCGCATTTCTCCTAGCAGGATTACATAGGTGGATTCTCTTAGAGCAGCTCTAAGACCTTTGGTATAGTTTTGGGTATCAAGAGAAATCTCTCTTTGGCTAACTATACTTTTATCGTGCTTATGGATGTATTCTATAGGATCCTCCAATGTAATTACATGAGAGTTCCTTGATTTGTTGATTTTATCAATAATGCAGGCCAGCGTAGTGGACTTGCCACTGCCCGAAGGTCCAGTCACGAGGACTAATCCCTTAGTCTTTCTGAATAGGTTGATGACTTCTTTAGGAATTCCAAGTTTAATTGGATCCGGCAGGCTGAACATTACAACTCTAAGAACTGCGGCCATCGAGCCACGCTGCTTATAGGCATTGACACGAAACCGTCCGATTTCCTTTACCGAAAATGAGAAGTCGTCATCTCCAGTTAGCACAAAATCATCCATCGACCTGCCGCCGAATTTGTATATATTTTGAATCAACGCAAGGGTATCAGTTGGCCCTAGTGTTTCTCCATAGGGAATAATTTCCCCATTAATTTTAAATGACAATGGAAGACCAGCTATGATAAAGATATCGGAAGCTTGAGAATCTACTGCGTGTGAAAACATATTTTCGATGTTCATTAGCTTTCCTCCTAATTAGTTAATGGGATTTGATCTTCAAAAGGTATCTGATAATCTTCATAGTTCCAATATTCATTATTGACTACCTTCCAAGTTCTTATCCTATAGTATTCACTATTGATAGTTGGGCTATAGGAAGGTAAAAGTTGAACTTGGAGGCTCTGCCTTTCATTGATTGGGATACTTGTTGAAACGATAGCTGAGCTTGGCGCGCTATTCGAAATTATGGAACTAGCTTTCGCTAAAAATTCTTCAGCTTTCGAATCTGCTGTATAATAATCTACGGAAGCTTGATAAGTCTTTTCCGTTAAAACTAAATCTGAATT
>CAYRVM010000318.1:973-1591 GCA_964427575.1 uncultured Oscillospiraceae bacterium
GACCAAGGATAAAGTGCCTAAAGTCGTTAAACTTACTATCACAAAAATCATGACAATCGTTGGTCCGCCTATCCCTATACTCATTTTAATCTTTTTTTTCATAACAGTCATCAATTTCCTTTAATTTATTGATAAAAATACTTACTAGCTTTGAGTTTAATCAATTCTTTGCCATTTTTCTTATCAAAGGAGGTTAAATCTATAGTGAAAACACTTCCGGAACCATATTTCTTTTGACTTGATAGCAACACTATACTGTAAACTGCCTGAACTTCATCTGTAGTTTCAATCCAATCCTTGTCATAAAGCTTTGGAAAACCGAGTGATTCTAAATAATTATTGCCCTCAATAGCAAATTCAAAACTTTTATATTCCTCAATAATTGATTCGATCTTCATTAAAGAAACACTCTTGTCTCGTGATTCGCGATTTACCTTACTCGAAGCAGCAAAGAGATTAACTATAATTGCTGCTGAAATAGCAAAAATTAAAATCACAATTATCAGTTCTATAAGGAATATATTAACTTTTGATTTCGCTTTATCTTCCATATTATAAGCTCCTCAAGTTTATCTTAAGTTCTAAATTTTCACCTTTAGAGTTGAAGGATTCGATTTT
>CAYRVM010000319.1:0-1590 GCA_964427575.1 uncultured Oscillospiraceae bacterium
AAATTTTTCTGCTGAATTCTAAATACTGACTACTGAATACTTTGGTTGCAGCTGTAAGACACGCTATGGTATTGTATGGTTATTTACTTCCATTACAACATAAGCTACCGCATAATCTTTACAGTGTGATAAGCTTAACGAAAGGCTAATACCTCCTAAAGCCACAAAAAGGGCTTTAGCTTCCTGCCCTAAAACAATTTCAGGCTTTCCTAGCTCGTCATTTAATACTTCTATGTCCTTCCATCCAAGACTTTCTCTTATCCCAGTTCCAAAAGCTTTTGACACAGCTTCCTTAGCTGCAAAACGGGCTGCATAACTTTGAAATTTTGCAGCCTTTTTTTGTTCACAATATTCTATTTCCTGTTTTGTAAATATTCTTTCTATGAAACTTTCACCATGGTTTTCCATGGACTTCCTGATTCTTTCAGTTTCTATAATATCAACGCCACATCGAACACCCATTTTAAGCTCCATTTCCGCTTCGTGCAAAATGAATGCAAAATGAATTTGCACTCATACTCCGTTACCTCTGCTAAATCCTCATTCTATTTTTCTTTCGTTCATTAAGTACCGAATCCAGTGCTGATGCTTCATTTACTGCTGTATCAAGCTGTTCAAGCATTTCTTCAGACTCTATACTTGAAATTATTTGATGTTTGAACATATTCACTGTGCTTTGCATATAGTCCAGCTTAGCGTTTATTCGCTCAAGCTCACGCTGTTCCTCCTTGAGGCGTTCAATTATCTTAGTATCCATATCTATTACTCGTTGGAGCTCATCTAATGTACGTATATCTTTGGCAAAACCCATTTTCCTTGTGTTCATATTTATTCTTCCAGTAATATCACCTACATTTACTTTTGCGATCCCTCTATTTCGTATACAGTAATTTGTAAGCAGTTTTATATATGAAACTACGAGTGTGAGAGTCTGTTCAACAATCCTTTCTCTTAAATAACTTCTCTCTCCTCTAAAAAACGAATCTACTATTTCATCCTTATCTTGAATAACTCTTTTTAATTTTTCAGCATAAACAGCATTAGCTTGTGATTTTGCTTCTTTTCCAAGACGTCTACATTCAAAATTCAAGTCCTGAATCTTACGAATTTTCTGTTTATGGTTAAATTCTTCATGAAATTTTTCTGAGTTTAATGTTTGAATGACAAATCCAAAATATACAATAAGTGCAGTTGGAAATGCAACAGCACTCCAATCACCTTTTGCCATAATTCCCAACATATTTCTCAACGTGTTAGGATCCGCTATAATTGCCGCCCCACCTAGTGAAGCAAATAATATGCCTAAGTTTCTGATCGTTAACATTGCACTTATAAACATTTTGGATCTCATGCCCTAACATCCTCTCTTCTAATACTAATTTGCGATTGAAAAGTCAATAATTCACAGCTTGCATAGGTCGTCCACTTCAGTGGCGGGTAGTTGAAACTATATCATTAATTGATAAAACACAACATCAAGCCATCTGTCAAATTTATAACCAACACCTTCAAGCTCTCCACTATAAGAAAAACCAAATTTCTCATGCATCTTTATACTTACATCATTACCAGTCGTTATGACAGATATTA
>CAYRVM010000320.1:0-1578 GCA_964427575.1 uncultured Oscillospiraceae bacterium
TGGAGCTTCTTACTGTACTCCGGGTATTTAACATTAAAGAAATTTGAGATAAATGATGATAATACCTATGATTTACGTATCCCAAACGAAGAAGTAAGGGGACTTATGCAAAATATCGTTGAGAAGTGGTTTACTGAAGGGATCCCTGCTCGTGATATACAAATGTTTTTTGATGCACTATTTGTAGGAGATGTAGAATCATTTTACGATCAACTTCAATATAGAGTTGAAAATTCATTCTCTTATTTTGATACCACAAAAACACGCCCTGAGCTTATGTACCATGCCTTTATATTAGGGATGCTGCAATTTTTGCAAAGAGATTATTATTGCGGATCCAATCCTATTCTAGGAAAAGGAAGATGCGATATATTAATATGCCCTAAAGCAGGAATATTTAAAGAGACAGCTGTTATATTAGAATTTAAGAAAACGCATAGCAAAGATAAATTAGAAAAGGTAACTGATGAAGCACTTTTGCAAATTAGAGAGCAAAACTACATAGAAGGCGCTAAAAAACGAGGTATTAAAACCATCTATTGCTATGGCATCGGCTTTTATAGGGCAGAGCTTATGGTGAAGATGGAAAAGGCTTATTAAGAGAACACGATGGTTCTTTCAATCTGGAGGGCAACATGCATGAGCTTAAAGCAAATAATTACATTCAACAGGATGAGAATATTACAATTGTCAGCAGGAAAGTACGTACACATGTAATGTGCCATACGCATGATTTTTTTGAGTTATCCTATATTGCCGGCGGCAAAGGCATCCAGATTGTCAATACAATAGAATACAATGTGAGCCGTGGTGATCTTCTCATATTTAATATTGGAGATTCTCATGAAGTTCTTCCCTCCCCTGAACTATCAGTTGTAAATATTCTCCTGAAACCTGAATTTGTTAGTAATGAACTGGCAGGAAGCTATGATGCACTGGACATTCTAATGTTGACCTCCTTTGATGATTTCCGTATTCCCATAGAAACTATGCTCCCAAAATTAAACTTCAGCGGGAAAAACCTGATTGAATTTGAGCAGCTACTCAATAATATGTCCGATGAGTTCAATTCAAAAGAGGCGGGATACAAAACAATGCTTCGCTCATTCATCCATATTCTATTTGTCAGAATATTCAGGTATATGAGCAGGAGCAAAACAGACGAGAATAAAAACGGTGTATTTCGCCTTGCACCACAGATTCTGCAATATATTGAAGATAATTACCACAGAAAAATATCCTTGCATGAACTGGCAAGGGAATGCTTTTACAACCCCTCCTATTTTGGGCAGCTTTTTAAAGAATGCTTCGGGCAGACACCTACAGAATTTATCGCCCAAAAAAGACTAGAGAAGGCAAAATTATTACTAGAGGAAGAAAACAACTCAATTGAGAGTATTTCACAATCTATCGGTTTTAAAGATCTTAAGCAATTTTATAAACTATTCAAAGACTATACCGGCATTACTCCTGCTGAATACAGAAAAAATTCGAGAAATAACCCCTTATAAGCTGGAAATCAACCAATGTAAAACTTTCTTATCTGTTATATACTGATTAATGAATATGATTGGTATA
>CAYRVM010000321.1:0-1575 GCA_964427575.1 uncultured Oscillospiraceae bacterium
CAGCAGTACCTTTGGTTTAAATTCATCCGCAGCTTCACAAATACCTCCTCTACTTACCAGCAGCAATAATGCCAAAATAAAGATTCTAATGTAAGTTTTCATAATTTCCTCTTGAATGTTTTTTAGTGGTAGTTTCTAATATGCGCATAATCCTATCTGTTTTATTTAATTCTCTGACTATCAGAATGTTTGATTATTTTTTCAACTTCAGCCAGTTTATCAACATCAACAGGCATTGGGGTATGAGTTGCCAAGATTTCCTTACATTTTGCACTAAGCCGCTCATTAAGAGTTACTTTTCCGGCTTTAATCCAGTTTTCAAATTGACTTCTCTGGAAATATTTAGGATACCAATGCTGTGTTCTAAATAACTCGAACGTCATTTCAGAATCCATAAAACTGCCGCCCGGGCCAATTTTTTCAAGTTCATCCACAGCAAGCATTTTCTCAGAAACATCAATGCCTTTTGCAAAATGCTGGGTATAGTTGATAATTTCATCGCTTAAAACTAGCATTTCTTTACTTACAGAAGTGCCGGAACCAATTACACCTGCTGCATGAACAAGATTTGCTCCGCCAAGAGCCGCTGCTGTTATTGTGAACCCTGCCTCAAAAGCTGCCTGTTCATCCACACTTAAGGAATCAGTGGTTCCTGCTGAACTAAATGACGGTATATTATAAAATCTCGCCATTTCAGCTTGAGCATTATTGAGCATACTAAACTCAGGCGAGCCATGAGTCATAATCATACTCTGCATATCCATATTTGTGAAGAAACCGCCGTATAGATATGGAGAACCGGGCTTAATTGCCTGAGCAAGCACAAGACCGCTCAATATTTCAGCATTACCACAGACTAATGTACCTGCCAAAGACACAGGAGATGTTCCACCTGCACCGGGAGCTGGTAAACAGAAGAATGGAAAACCATTTTCTATAGCCAAAAACATTTTTTCAATAATTGAATCGGGGAATTTAAGAGGAGAAATCGGACATACGCAAAATACCACAAAAGGATTTTTCTTAAATGACTCCATGCTTCCTTTATGAACAGTGCATATATCTATAATCGCCTTTAAACCATTCTCATCATGTGTTGTAATAAGAATTGGTTTTGGAGAATTTTCTATCATGCAGTTTATTTCATGCACATCAGAAACTTCGGGAGTAATATCTGTCGAAAGACCTGTCCCAGTTCCAAAATCCAATGTATCAAGATAATCCATAATAATGGTCATCTCTTTACAGTCATTAAGCACAAATTTTCTTCTATTACCATTGGGTTCTGCCATAAACGCCAAACTTGCAACTGTTCCATAATACACATTTCTATCTTCCAAAATCATTTTGGGCTTTCCATCACGAGTATAGACAGAAATGGACGCAGGAGCTTTTTTAATTGCAGCTTCAATAACTTCCGAAGGAAATCTTACTCTGAAATCATCAGAAATCTTACACCCCACCCCAGCTAAATACTCAAGAGCCTTGGGATGCTCAATATGCACACCTGTTTTTTCTAGAACATTTAATGTTGCTTCATGCACCTTCTTAATTTTCTCATCAGATAACATCCTG
>CAYRVM010000322.1:0-1565 GCA_964427575.1 uncultured Oscillospiraceae bacterium
AAGAGCTTTAGAAATCTTAGATGAATCAATGGCAGTAGTTTACAAGAAACATTTTAGCTAAATCAAATTTCAAATTCTGACGAGTGGCTTGTGCTACTCGTCAGAAAGAATTATACTCGAATGTAAGAATTGATTTTTATAAAGGAGATTGAAAATATGGATGATATGCAATTTGTAACAGGAATAATTGATCAAGCAAGAAAAGCTCAACAGATTTTCGAAAAATACACCCAGGAGCAGGTAGATGAAGTTGTTCGCGCAGTAGGTAAAGCAGTATATGACAATGGCGAAGAACTTGCCAGAATGGCAATCGATGAAACCCACATGGGCAGTTATGAAGACAAAGTCTTGAAGAACAAAGGCAAGGCTATGGCTGTCTGGAATTATTTAAAGGGTAAAAAGAGCGTTGGAATATTACAATATTTTGAAGAAGAAGGAATTGTTGAAGTTGGCAAGCCAATTGGTATCATTGGAGCTGTTACACCTGTAACTAACCCAGTTATGACACCTATGCACAATGCAATGATAGCTCTTAAAGGAAGAAATGCAATTATTATCTGTCCACATCCAAATGGAAAAGTATGTGGGACAAAGACAGTAGAATATATAAACCAGTATCTTGAAAAATTGGGAGCTCCAAAGCACCTAGTACAAGTAGTTGAACAGCCATCAATGGAAATTTCAAACCTTGTAATGAAAATGACCGACGTTTGTATTTCAACAGGTGGAGCAGCAATGGTAAAAGTCGCATATAGCAGCGGTAAGCCTGCTTTTGGAGTAGGAGCTGGAAACAACCAGTGCCTAATAGATATTGATGCAGATATTATTGATGCGGTACCTAAGATTATTAGAGGAAGAATTTATGACAATGGTGTTCTTTGCACATGTGAACAAACTATTATTTGTCACGAAAGCAAATTAGACGAAATCATTGCTGAGTTCCAGAAGCAAGGCGCTTACTATGTGTCTGCACCTAATGAAGTAACTGCATTAAGAAACACTACATTCCCTGATGGGATGCTTAGTAAAGCATGCGTACGTGTAACTGCAGCAAAAATTGCTGAAATTGCAGGAATGAAAGTAGGTCCAGCTACAAAGCTCTTAATTGTTAAGGCTGACGGACCAGGAAGAGATGATCCTTTTGCTAAGGAAAAATTATTCCCAATCCTAGCTGCTTACACTTATAAAACATGGGAAGAAGGAGTTGCTATAGTCAACGCCAATCTAGAATATGAAGGCAAAGGGCATAGCATGGTTATGCATTCTTTTACAAAGAAGAATATTGAATATGCAGCAGAAAATATTCAGGTTTCTCGTTTCCTAGTTAATGGTATTGGATCAAGCGGACTTGGTGGAGCATATACAAACGGACTAGCGCCAACAGGAACATTGGGTTGCGGATCATGGGGAAACAACAGTATAAGCGAAAATTTAAATTACAGACATTTAATTAATATCAGCAGAATCGCATATACAAACCCTAATGCACACATTCCAACTCCAGACGAAATCTGGGGATAGAATAATCACCTCGATCAGATAAAAAGTACGAAAAATGAAGCTCT
>CAYRVM010000323.1:0-729 GCA_964427575.1 uncultured Oscillospiraceae bacterium
TGTATACCATTCTAGGAGATGGTGAGCTAGAAGAAGGACAAGTTTGGGAGGCTGCAATGTTTGCGGCTCATTATAAATTGGATAATCTTACTGCATTCGTTGATTTTAATGGACTGCAAATTGATGGAGATATTACTAAGGTTATGTCACCATTACCTATTGATGAAAAATTTAAGGCTTTTGGATGGAATATAATTTATATTGATGGTCATGATTACAATCAGATATATTCTGCTATCGAAGAGGCTAAACAGGTTAAGGGCAGGCCTACGATGATACTTGCAACGAGTATAAAGGGCAAAGGAGTATCATTCATGGAAGGCCAGGCATCATGGCATGGAGCTGCTCCAAATAAGGAGCAATATGAGTTGGCAATAGCTGAATTAGACAAATTATTGAAACAGGCAGAGGAGGAGTAAAAAATGTCAGAGAATATAGCAACTAGGGAAGCTTACGGGAAAGCATTGGTTGAATTTGGAGAAAACAATGATATAGTCGTATTGGATGCGGATTTATCAAAATCAACTTATACGGCATCTTTTTCGAAAAAATATCCGGAGAGATTTATAAATTGTGGTATAGCAGAAGGGAATATGGCTGTAGTAGCAGCAGGTATTGCGTCTACTGGCAAAACTGTATTTTATAGCTCATTTGCGATGTTTGCAGCTGGAAGAGCATTTGAACAAGTGAGAAATTCAATATGCTACCCAATGTTAAATGTTAAAATTG
>CAYRVM010000323.1:739-1562 GCA_964427575.1 uncultured Oscillospiraceae bacterium
ACTCATGCGGGGATATCGGTCGGAGAAGACGGAGCATCACATCAGACGGTTGAAGACATTGCGATTATGAGGAGCATACCTGGAATGGTTGTGATTAGCCCTTGTGATGCAGTTGAGACTAGGGCAGCTGTTAAAGCAGCAATTGAATATAATGGACCAGTTTATCTAAGATTAGGTAGATTATCGGTACCTGTTATATTTGATGAGAATGATTATAAATTTGAAATTGGTAAGGGTATGATTCTCAAACAAGGTAAGGATGTTACTATTATTGCGACAGGACTTATGGTTGGGGAAGCAATCAAAGCAGGAGAGATTCTCGCAAAGGAAGGAATTGATGCTGAAGTTATTAATATTCATACGATTAAACCCATTGATAGGGATATAATTATTAAGTCAGCTAGAAAAACGAAGGCTATTGTTACTGCTGAGGAGCATAGCGTGATAGGAGGTCTTGGAGGTGCTGTTGCAGAAGTAGTTACAGATGAATATCCTGTGCCGGTTCTCAAGGTTGGGGTTCAAGATAAGTTTGGTAGGTCAGGAAAGCCTGCTGCTTTGCTTGAAATGTATGGGCTTACTGCAAATGAGATAGTTTCAAAAGCTTGTGAAGCTGTAAAAAGAAAAGGGTGATTTTATATGAGTTATGGGAATAATGGAAACAGGTATGACTTCAGAGGACAATTTGGGAGAGATAAGTTTGATTTAAACACTTTAAAATCGATTCCTTTGACTTATATTATATTATTTATAAACGTTTTGCTTTATATTGTATCGATAGGATTTATATTTGCTTTTGATATCAACCTCAATGGTATATTTGGTA
>CAYRVM010000324.1:0-1559 GCA_964427575.1 uncultured Oscillospiraceae bacterium
TGTCTATTGTCAAATTGTAGCCCCTTTGCCGTTCTAAAGGGTTACCTCTACTCTCTGTCCCCATAAAGTGCTTCTATACGTATTTCGCCAACAACATTTGTGCCTGTGCCAGCATTCAAGTACCATCCATCTACTTCGCCATCTCTTGCAATGTAAATTCGCCTCTCCATTATTCCAGCAAAGATATTATTTGTGAATGCCTTGAAATGTGTTTGATGAAGCCCTGGTCCAAAACGTTTAGTAATAGAATCAATATTGCCTAAAAGCAATTTTTTGTCTGAAATTTCTTTTTTGGAATAAGAAATATACCCCGCTGGTATCCAATCATTAATTTCACGCCTTAAAACATAACCATCTTTCTTTCTTATACAAATGCCAAATTCCTTAGCATAAAAAGACCAAGGTGAAGCCCAAGGATGGAGGTTTTTATCCACTAAGTAGTAAAACAAATTATCCTCGTATAGTTCAAGTTTATGATCAATAGCTACATCTCGTCGAAACAGAGTCTTGATGGCTTCATAATGTATACAATCCAAATAAATGAAATCCTCTTTACCTTCCAGTTGTTCACATAAAGGGCATAAGCCATGACTCTTCCGTACTCCGTCAAAAAAAGATAATACTGGTATTAGTAATAAAACCAATAAGACAAAAAGTGTCAAAGGAGCAATTAGTTTCTTAAACAAATCCATCGGCGCAACCCTCATTTCTTTTCCATGATATACTCATGCTGTTTCTGCTCACCATCTTGATTTACTGCCATACCTAGCTTTTCAGTAACGGTGAACCCATTATCTTTGAACCATTGAAATGTGGCGTCATCCGCACCTTTATATATATCCTGTAGTGCTTCAGCTTTCGCTGAAGAGATTATCTCTCCCACAGTTTCCTCTTTAACCCACCCAGATAATGCGGCGATTTTCGCTTCTATTTTTGGTTTGGCGGAGTTCCACCAACCACTTCCATGACCCAATTCATGTTTTCGAACTACCGATAAACATCCTGGCATAAACTCTGATATTTCATTATATATACCCCCCGCTGGAGTAAAGTCGAAGTGTGCGTTATAATATACTTTTTTCTTGTCAGAAGCATATAAATCCGGGGACCGTCCTTCCTCAATTTTAAAATCCAAATAAATGTTAACAGAACAAATTGCTTGTATATACTTGCTCCGATTAACTTTGAATCTATTCGAGTCAAATCGCCCCCCTGTAATAGTTTTATCTGGAATAAAATATGCGCCTTTCTCGACTGAACTCCAATCGGGTGCTAGAGTATAAAGTGTTGCGGAAGACCTATAGAAAACATTTAACGTGGCCAGCCCAAGATAATCAAAACCCTTTAACGCGTGATTGGAAATAAAACAATAAAGATTATTCAAGTCACTCTCTTCAATCGGATCCCTGCTCAACCATATCCCAAAATCAGGCGTATAATATCGATAGCCATAATAATACAATCCTGTTTCGTCATCCGCATACTTGGTGCTAAATCTATAGCTGAAGGAGGCAGAGGGGTCGTAATTAGACATAGGACATTCATCATCCCTTCTCCTC
>CAYRVM010000325.1:0-1546 GCA_964427575.1 uncultured Oscillospiraceae bacterium
TATTTCCATAGCCTCCTGACAGGAAACATGTACTACATAAAGTGGCGCTCCAGCAAGTTGAGCAAGATAAATTGCCCTCTGTGTTGCTTCCGCTTCTACAATAGTAGGTCTAGAAACTGCATGATAATAAGGCCCAGTCTTGCCTTCTGAAATTAATTGCTTGGTCAATACATCTATCATTTCTGCATTCTCTGCATGAACCATAACGGTTATCCCAGCTTCTTTACCTTTAATCAGAGCTTTTAGAATAGCATCATCGTTCGCATGGAAAAACATACCTTTATACGCCATAAAAAGCTTCATCGTTGGATACCCAGCGTCGGCAAGCTTTGGTATTTCGGCTATTACTTCATCCCTTGGATCGGTCATAACACTGTGAAAAGAGTAATCAACCATTGCAATTCCATCTACATCGTTTTTGCGATAAGTATCTATGGATTCAACTAATCCTTTCCCTGGCTCTTGATTTACGAATTCGATTAAGGTCGTAGTACCACCAACTGCTGCAGCGTTTGAAGTCTCAAAACCCCTTACTTTTGATCCTTTATAATTAAAAGAGAAATGCACGTGTTGGTCGACTCCACCTGGGAATACATACTTTCCAGTGGCATCGATTATTTTGGCGCCTTTAGCTTCAAGGTTTTTACCCAACGCAGTGATTTTCCCTTCCTCAATTAATATATCCCCTTTAAACTCATCCAGCGCAGTAAGAATTGTACCATTCTTGATTAATGTTGACATTAATATCACTCCCTCATCAATGATTTAGCATTAAACATATAACTATTATATTGTTTAAAAAATGCACTCAAATATTGATTTATTTTACCACTAAACTAATAAGTATTTCAAATTATATATCTTAAGAAAATTAGCGTTCGGGGTTTACATTTTCCACAATATAGATATAATCAAATAAGTAATATAATTCGAACAAGGGAAAAAGGTTAAATGCCTTTGCTGTTGTCGCAGCTGTAATGTAGGACGAAGATTAATAACCACTGCTTAAATAAAAGCGGGAAGGTAATCGGAGGATGAATACAGAGCCAGAAGACCTGAGCGAATGATCTTCAAATTACTCCGGCCAAGAGGAATTGAGGAAATATTGGAAATGGATTAGTCTATTTTTGTATATTTTTTCTTCCTATGGGAAGAATTTTTTTATTTCTAAATTAGGAGCGGACATGAAATACAGAGTTAAGCAAATTGATTACAAAGAAATACTCAAAACAATAGCTCCAGCAGATGCAAAAGCACTAACGCAGGCAAAGGAACGCATGGACCAACTTGTTAAACCGCTAGGCAGTTTAGGCAAGCTGGAAGATATATCAATTAAGATTGCTGGAATTACAGGCAATGTCAAAAATAAGCTCGAAAAGAAATGCGTTGTAATTATGTCTGCTGACAACGGAATTTATGAAGAAGGAATTTCATCCTCTCCAAAGGAAATAACATTGCTCCAAACGATCAACATGACCAAGGGAATCTGTGGGATTGGAGTTTTGTCAAAAGCTAGTGGTAGTGACTTGAGAGTAATTGATATTGG
>CAYRVM010000326.1:0-1526 GCA_964427575.1 uncultured Oscillospiraceae bacterium
GTTTTGTAATTCGTAATTTTGTTACGGGTTTTGATATTTTACGTAACCCATTAACATCAATGAGTAATCTTGGCGTGCCATTTTTGTCTAAGCAAGTAATTGCACGAGGAAATTTGGTCTGATTGGCAGGCTTAAATACCTTAACACTTAGACCCGCATCATTCTGAAGCTTTAAACAAGAGCCATAAGGGTAAGCTTTAATTTTTGATATTTCATTGGCAGATTCCAGAATCCATCTAATTAAGCAATAAAGTATATAAAAAAGCGACTGGTTCAAAGGTTTTAATAATTGAAAAAACCAAACCAATGAACCAGTACAAGCGTCTTACCCAAGAAGATCGAGTAATTATTGCAGTAATGCGAAATTTAAAAACGAATCAATATCGAATAGCAGAGGAAGTAAAAGTAACTCAGTCAGCAATTAGCCAAGAGCTAAGTCGCAATGTAAGATTCGGTGTATATGATGCAAATGAAGCACACAGAGAGACTTTGCTCAGGAAGGGAAGAAAGAAAAAGGTTTTAGATGATGTAAATATAAGGGAATTTGTTTTAGAGAAATTAAAGCAGAGACGGAGCCCTCAGCAAATATCAGTAATGGCAGAAAAAGAAAAAGGATATTCAATCTCCAAATCCACTATTTATGAATATCTTCAAGTAAATAAGAGTCTAAGAAAGTATTTAAAACATCGCAAATATAGAAGGAAACGAGAAATATCAAGTAAACATGGAATCAAAAACAGGGTGAGCATAAAAGAAAGACCAGTAGAAGCAGAGACTCGTACAGAATATGGTCATTATGAAATGGATTTCATTGTTTCAAGAGAAAGCAAGGAGTGTATTTTAAGTTTTAGAGATAGGATGACTCGCTACCCTGTAATAATGAAAATGGCTAATAAAGAAGCTTGTAATACACTTGAGAATTTAAGAAATGTTGCAAATCTGCTTAAAATAAAGACTTTATCAACAGATAACGATAAATCATTTGCTTTTCATAAGGTTTTAGAAGGAATTACCAAAACCAAAACATACTTTACTCGTCCAGCAGCTCCTTATGAAAAGGGTTCTATCGAAAACTTAAATAAAGAAATTAGAGTATTCTATCCTAAGAAAACAGATTTCAGTAAAGTTACGCAAGAAGATTTGGAACGAGTTGCCGTGATACTGAGGAACACACCAATGAAAGTCCTGGGATGGAAAACTCCACAAGAAGCACTCTCAGAGGTTTTTAATAGCTCCTAAAGAGTTCCAATAAGGAAAAAATGTATAAGCTTACTCTAGCAGAGTTGTTCTGCTTGATTCTTTACGCTTGATAAGAGAAATTAACAAAAATTTGGCAATTGTCATAGCGATTTTCGTAAGAAAATCGCTATGATTTATTAAAACTTATGAACCAGTACTTGTTTCTTTAGATGAAAGCTGGAATCTGCCGCTCATTTTTGATTGGCTCAGGTTGCTTATTATGTGTAAAACTTGCCCCGATCTGATTTAACATAATATGTATACAAAGATGGGAGTTTAGATTTTTA
>CAYRVM010000327.1:0-1521 GCA_964427575.1 uncultured Oscillospiraceae bacterium
ATTGCAGATAATGGATCATCGTTAAATCCTGGATATACACCTTTAGGACCATTCGGAGTGCTGTTTTCAAATTTAAACGGAGTCCATGTTCCATCTGCGTTTTTTCTTATTGTTTCTACTTTGTTTGGAACTTGAGGATCTTTACAGTCTCCTGATAAATGTTTAGAAGCAGCATCTATTAAAGTTACTAATTGGTTTGATTTTCCATATGTTCTACTTGCTGTTCTGTTCTTGTTTCCAGTATCAGGGCCAGTAAGTTCAACTTTGTATTTCCATATTCCACCTTCATAATTAACATCAATTTTTGTTAAATTAAAATAAATTTCTTTCCCGCTTCCTCTTTGAGGAAAATTGCCACTTTTAGCAAATGAATTTGAATAAATTGTAGTAACGCCAGTACTTCCTGTAAATATCCATCCGAAATCTAAAGAAACTCTTAAACCTTGTGGTTGACCTCTTCTTGGTCTTCCTGTTCCTGGCAAACACCCATTTGTAAAAAGTGAACTATAAAAATTAACAAAATCATCACCAGATGAATCAACTATATCAACAGTTGCTTTTCCACTTTGATTAACTTCGTAATGAAGAGACTTAATGCTTGCTGTTCTATTTTGTCCAGCTAAATTTCCCGTTGTAATTGCATATTGATATCTTATACGTCTTCTTCCCCTTGTGCCTGGATCTTGAAAACGCAAAATAATATAAGGCGCATAACTTTCAAAATTGATAGAAGGATTAATTCCGCTAGATCCAGATGATGGAAGTGGCTTTCTTATTCTTCCGCAATAAGAAAAATTAGGAATTGGCCCAAATGTTGGATCAACTGTATATCTAGGAGGAAATGCCATTATTATAATACCTGATTTGGAATTCTTATTGTTTTACCTGCGACGAAATCTTTTATATCATATATATTATTGACTTCCATAATAAGCCACCATGAATCTGGATATCCAAAAACTCTATTAGAAACCAAATCTGGTCTATACGCATATCCTTCTGGTATAACAAGAAATTTGTCAAATTGAGAAGTTTTATCTATTCTCTTATACGTTGTAAATGTTACTTTTCTATCCTGACCATATACAACAACAGTTGAATCAACATATCTACTAGTTGCATTTACAAAAGTTCTAGCGTTTGCTGTATCTAATGTTTCTATTTTATTAGGCATTATCATCCTCCCAATTTAATTATTCTATCAGCTCCCGGCAATTGTCTGGAATCATAAACAACTTCAAAAGTCAAACTTAAAGTAAATTTAAAAGGCAAATATAGTGTGTTTATTTTGGATGACCAAGGTTGGTCAGTAGGAAAATCAACACTATAATCTGTCAAAATCACAGAAAGCTCTGAATCTGATAAGAGTCTACCACATTTAATAGAGAGAACTCTTGGCGGAATATATGGCAAAATATTTGATGGATCTGCTTTTGGGTAAACACAAGATTCAAGAAATCTTAAATTGTTTATTGCTTTTAATTGCTCATTATTGCTTGGAGCAATAACTATCATTTTCCA
>CAYRVM010000328.1:0-1521 GCA_964427575.1 uncultured Oscillospiraceae bacterium
ATAGTCGTGTAAATATTTATTTTCTTCCTTTTGATATTATTTCAATTGAATTTGCAATTGCATCTGCTTTTACAAGTTCTGTTTTCTCACCCTTGATTCTTTCATTAAATTCAACTATTCCTTCAACGGCTTTTTTCCCTACTGTTATTCTAATTGGAATACCAAGAAGGTCCGCATCTTTAAATTTAACTCCCGGCCTTTCATCTCTATCATCTAAAATGACTTCAATTCCTTTTTTATTTAATTCAGCATAGATTTCATCTGCAAGTACCTTCTGAACTTCATCATTTATATTAACTAATGTAATAATTACATGAAAAGGCGCCACAGATATTGGCCAAATTATTCCATTGTCATCGTGGTGCTGCTCAACTATAGCTGCCATTGTTCTTGTCACACCAATTCCATAACATCCCATTACTATTGGCTTTTCCTGCATGTTTTCGTCCTTAAAATAAGCCTTCATGGATTCACTGTATTTTGTCCCCAATTTGAAAACCTGTCCAACTTCTATTCCTCTGTTGAATCTCACTGGTTTTTTGCAAGTAGGGCAAGGATCTCCCTCTTTCATTAACTTAATATCCGTAATAATATCTCCCATGAAATCTCTTTTGAAGTTTACGTTCTTTATATGATAATTTTCTTTATTGGCTCCCGCTACGAGACTCTTCATTGTAACGAGTTCGCTATCAATAATTATTGTACAGTTCTTAAGACCCATTGGTCCTGTATATCCAGCGACGCAACCTACTAATGGTCCCATCTCTGCTTCATCTGCAAATTCCAAAGCATGCTCAGGAATATTTAAAGCATTTATCAACTTGATCTCGTTTAGCTCTCTATCTCCTCTTACAAATGCAGCAACAAATTTATCTTCTGCTTTATAAAGAAGTGCCTTCATCGTTTGTTTCGTTGGAACACCTAAAAATTCTGCCACTTGCACAATAGTCTTGCAATCTGGTGTCATAACTTCTTCCATTTTAAGCTCTGAAGCATCTTCACCTATTTCGTCGATGCATTCCGCTCTTTCTGTTGTTGCAGCAAAGTCGCAATAGTCGCAGTAAGCAATTTCGCTTTCTCCATACTCAGAAATTGCAGTGAATTCATGAGTATTCGTTCCTCCTATTGCTCCAGAGTCAGCTTCAACAGCTCTAAAGGCCAAGCCGCATCTTGTGAAGATTTTTTCATAAGCTTCATACATATCATCGTAACTTTTATCCAAACCTGCTTGATCCTGATCAAATGAATATGAGTCTTTCATTATAAACTCACGGCTACGCATTAATCCGAATCTTGGTCTCTTTTCATCTCTATATTTTGTCTGTATCTGATATAAGTTAATTGGCAATTGTCTATACGAAGTTACTTCATTTCTAATAATATCCGTGAAAATTTCTTCATGCGTTGGTCCGAGGCAAAAGCTTCTATCGTTTCTATCTTTAAGTCTAAAAAGCTCAGGTCCGTAAGCGTACCATCTTCCAGATTCCTGCCAAAGTTCAGCAGGTTGTAGAGCTGACATCA
>CAYRVM010000329.1:0-1516 GCA_964427575.1 uncultured Oscillospiraceae bacterium
TAACCGTAAGCATTCCTATGTCGAGCCCAGCACCTACGTCCATCTTCCCGTTTTTCTTTGGCGGTGGATATATCTGCCCGTTGGATATATATCCCTTTACATTCCCCTTAGCGTTAGCGGTAGCTAGGACCTCTCTCGCTTCTCCATCACCTTTGAATTGAAGAGTAATCTTGCTCTTTTCATCCTTCATCATAAGACCCATCAATGCTGTCGCGGTAAGAACGCGTCCTAGCAGCGCCGTCCCCGTTGGGCTTGTCTCGTGGATTTTCCTTGCTTCTTCCACTACATTTGTCGAAAGGGTCAAATATACCCTAAATGACTTGCTTCTATCCATTCCAATTAGTACTTTACTCATAAAATATGTATCCTCTTCATTTTGTCTATTTTTAATTCTTTATCATTTTATCTATTTCTGTTGCATAACATTTGATCAATTCTTTACCATCTTGAATTGTACTTCCCTTGACCTCAAGATAAATTTTAATCTTAGGCTCGGTTCCTGATGGCCTTATCGTAATACTGCTCCCATTTTCTAATCTATATTCAAGGACGTCTGATTTTGGGAGTCCTGTTTCTCCCAGATAATCGATTTTCCTCGATACCTTGCATCCGCAAAATTCTGAAGGCATATATCCTCTTGCCCGTGACATTATGTTTTTCATTTTGTCTAGGCCATCAAAGCTATCAAAGTTATAATCCAATAAGTCATTTATGAAATAACCATACTCTTGATATAAGGCATTAAGTGCATCGATCAGTGTCATTCCATTATGTTTATAATACGCTGCCATCTCGCATACTAGCATCGCACCGTTGACAGCATCCTTATCTCTTACATATGACCCTTTGAGGTAGCCATAACTTTCTTCAAAACCAAATAAATATCTATCCTCTTCTCCCTTGTCTTCAAGAATCGAAACTTGCTCGCCAATAAATTTAAATCCTGTCAAAACATCCATTACTTCGATTTCATTTGCATTGCAAATGGCATCAACCATCTTAGATGTGACAATGGTCTTAAATACTATTTTCCCTGTTAGGTCATCCCCTATCGCTTTTCGCATCTTTATAATGAAGTCTGTAATCAGGATTCCAACTTGGTTTCCCGAAAGCATCTTGTAATGCTCTGTCGGATTGCTTTTTTCAGCCTGACTTTGATTATTTGCCAATTTATCATCTTGTAGTACAGCAACTCCTACTCTATCGCTATCTGGGTCGGAAGCAATAAGTATGTCTGGAACAAGGCTAAATACTGAGCTAGTTTGATTGCCTATTAACGATTGGCGATGTTTCTTATACAGCTCCTCACATAGCTCAAGGCCAAGCTTTAAAGCTTCTCTTTTCTCTGGGTTGGGGTATGGACATGTAGGGAAGTTGCCATCTGGCAATTCTTGTTCTTTAACAATGCTGACATTTTTAACTCCGATTTCACTGAGAATTTTACGAACCCAAAGATTTCCAGCACCATTGAGTGGAGTGTAGACACCGTTTAGTTTACTCGTTATATCTTCTTCGT
>CAYRVM010000330.1:0-265 GCA_964427575.1 uncultured Oscillospiraceae bacterium
ACGAACTGGACAATAAGAGAAGCAAGGAAAATAATATTGGGAAATAGCGTTAACAGTATTAACAAAGCCTGAAACCTATATTTATCAAGACTTCCATTGTTAATATCCTTATCTACAATCTATTAACGATAATAACTTAGTTCTTTTGTACTATTATCTTTTTGTAAGTTTTTTGTAAGTTTTTTTTTTTAAAAATGCTTGACAATTCTAGTAATTTACTATAAGATTGTATTAATCGAGTTTCAGAAGATAGATACTTATCACC
>CAYRVM010000330.1:358-1512 GCA_964427575.1 uncultured Oscillospiraceae bacterium
TGTGAGTATAAATATTCACGGAAAACCAGAAGACGGCGAAGATGCTGATGCTTGCTATGAATTTCTTTTAAATCAAGCACAGCGAGTAGTTATGTCAAAACTTCTGGAAGTAACAGAGGCTCATGATGTCACTTGCCCAAGTGTGGTCAAGTATTTTGCTGGTAAAGAAACAGACGAGTTTCCTTCCTCTTATAGATTTAGCGACCCTAGCAACCTTCCTTTTTAGGAGTAAAAACAATGCCTATAAAATCTTTGACAACAAGACAAGCCCGGTTCCTTAGACTGGGTATAATTCGCAAAGGGGGAGAAAAAAAAGAAAACCCTAAAAGACCTGGCACTCTAATAAGCGGAGATGATTTAGAATATTTTCGCATTGATTCTGATATTCAAGGAATCAACGAAAAATTTGCCGCTATTTACGGGAAAGAACCAAAGCAATTAGATTGCTTGTTACCTTTTCCTTATACAGACCAAGTATTTCCTTGTTGGATGGAACAGTGGAATGATAAAGATTTAAAAACCTCTGGGTTAATGATTCGGTGCGACGAGGAAAAGCAACATATCTACCAACAAGCTGGCAAAATGATTGCCACTAATCCCATCCCGTGCAAACGACAACAAAATCCTGACGGAAGTTATTCAGGGTGTAAATGCAAGCAAGTTGGGCGATTGCAGATTGTTTTACCTAAATTAGGTGAACTAGGATACTTTGAAGTCGAAACCCATTCAAAGTGGGATATTATCGGACTAACAGAGCAACTACTAGCTATTGAAACATCGGCTGGTAGTTTGATTGGTATCCCTTTTCTATTAGAACGCGGGTCAAGAGAGCTATCTTATCCCTTACCAGACGGAAAAAGGGGACGAAAGACTTTTAGTCTTTTATCAATCCGTGTTCACCCTAATAGTGCTTCTCAAGTATTGCAAATAATCGAAACAAAAGCTTTTCAGCAATTTACGGGAAATGTAGAACCTATCAGAACTCTAACTCCTGCGTCAACGGGAAACGTAAAAATGTTCAACGCTTCGCAATCACTGTCAGAGGATCGCAAGCAGGCTGGAATTACTTGGGCTGTAAATCAAGGATTACCTCAACCAGAAGCTTTGCAAATCGCCCAACAAGCAACCTCCGAAAAAGAATTGGCCGACCTCCT
>CAYRVM010000331.1:0-1508 GCA_964427575.1 uncultured Oscillospiraceae bacterium
GGCGCTTGAATTGATGCGCAATTCCTGTATTATCGGAGCGATGTGCAAGGCTTTAGGCATAGGAATGGATGTGCTGGAAAAGGTTTTTAGAAAAAATATATCCAGGGAAATAGATCTAAACTTGGATGTGGCGTTTCGTGGGTTCAGCGAGGCGAAAGAATTTGCTAAAGTAGAAAAATTAAAACAAAAACCTCTACCTTTGATTACGGGAAATGAAGCAATAGGACTTGGGCTTATTAAAGGAGGACTCAAGACGTATATTTCATATCCGATGACGCCTAGCTCTGGGGTGTTGCATTTTCTAGCAGAAGTTGCGATAGATTTTTCCTTAAAGGTGATCCATCCTGAAAATGAAATAGCAGTTATGCTTATGGCAGCTGGCTTTTCATATACTGGCGATAGAGTGGCTGTGGAGACTTCGGGAGGCGGATTTTGCCTGATGACAGAAGGATTGAGTTTGAGCGGAATGGCAGAATTGCCAATAGTAGTTGTGCTGGGACAGAGGCCTGGTCCGAGCACAGGCCTTCCAACTTATACTGGACAAACAGAATTGAATTTTGCCCTAAGCGCTGGACAAGGAGAATTTACGCGTTTTGTAGTAGCGCCTGGAGACGCAGAAGAAGCTTATTATTGGTCAACTATATCAATGAACATGGCGTGGAAATATCAGGTGCCTGCAATTATTTTATGCGACAAGACGCTTAATGAAGGGACTTATAGTTTTGATGCAGAGCCTATCGGGAAAATAAACGGCATTGAACCTTTATTGTGGAATAAAGAAGGCGAGTATAAAAGATACCAGAATACGGAAAATGGAATTTCTCCCCTTGCGTTTCCTTCCTATAAGGATGCTATAATAAAAGTTAATAGTTATGAACATAACGAGGCAGGCATAACCATAGAAGATAAAGATTCAACTGTTACAATGCAGGATAAAAGATTTCGTAAGGAAAGATATCTTCTGGAAGAGCTAGAGCAATATGAAGCTGTAAAAGTTTATGGTAAGAAAGATGCCTCTATTGCTCTTTTATTCTGGGGGTCAAATAAGGGCCCATGCGTAGAGATAGGGTTAAAGCTTGGCTTAAAGGTTGTGCAGCCGGTCGTATTGTCGCCTTTCCCTCTAAAGCAGTTTAAAGAAGCGCTCAAAGGTGTTAAAAAGATAATATGCGTTGAAAATAATTCCACGGGCCAGCTGGCAAATTTTCTTAAATTCTATAATGTGCATATAGACCATAAGATACTGAAATACGACGGCAGGCCGTTTACTCCGGAAGAATTGGAACAAAACTGTGCAAACATCTTGACAAAAGTGACATTGTAAGTTTGTCAAGTTTTTGAGGGTTGAATGATGGGGATGGGGAATTTGAATTTAGCGGCTAATGCTAAGAATACGTGGTGTCTGGGATGTGGGAATTTTGCTATTTTGAATTCTATTAAAGCAGTACTCGGCGCGTTGATAGATGAAGGGTTCCAGAGAGAAAAGATAGTGATAGTTTCCGGTATAGGCT